>JAEXTB010000233.1 GCA_023453725.1 Bacillota bacterium
GCTCTGCACCTTGCCGTAATAGGTCAGCCCTTCCACCTTTTCGAGTGCGTTGTTTTGAAGAAACGGGTGTGTGGCAGTCAAATACATGCCAATCCCCTCGTCCTGCTCCAGCTTTTGATAGACGCTACGCATCTGTTTGAGTCCGCCGTTTGTCAAAACACACAAATAACACGGCTCCGGAGAATACTCAACCGATGTTACCATGCCGCCGAACATCTGCAGCCCTTTTGTATCAGTTGTTGTGAGTACTGAAAAAATCTCCTCCCAAATTTGGGCCGGAGTCGCCTGCCCTTCCTCACCCGCCATGATATCAAAACGCAAGCCCAGACTGAATTTACGTGTTTGCATGTTGGCCTCCTGTCATTCCTGCGCCACAAGCGATTGCAGCGTTTCTTCCGCCTGTTCCCAAAGAGCAATGCACTCCTCAAGCTCCGCCTTACACGCCGCAAGCCTGTTGGAAAGCGCTGCCGCCTTCTCATAATCTGCAGCTGCGCCGGGATCTAAGAGCTGTTGTTCCAGCGCCGCCTGCTCGTCCTCTTTGGCGGCGACATCCTGCTCTGCGCGCGTTAAAGCGCCTTTTGCGCGGGCGATTGCACTCTGCCGCTCTTTTTTTGCCCGGTATTCGTTCTGCGGTTTTTCTTCCTCCTTGGGCTGGGCGGTCTTGCTTTCCATACTGCGTTCTTCAAGGTATGCGTCATATCCGCCAATGGTTTCCGTAAGACCGGAGGTGTTCATATACAGCACGCGGTCCGCTAGCCGGTTCACCAGAAAGCGGTCATGCGTCACAATCAGAAGCGCGCCGTCGTATTCTTCAAGCGCCTGCTCGAGCGCTTCGCGCGAGGCAATATCCAAATGGTTGGTGGGTTCGTCCAGCAGCAGCAGGTTTGCGCCGGACAGCATCAGCTTCAATAGCTGCACCCGCGCGCGCTCCCCGCCGGAAAGCATGCCGATACGCTTTTCCACATCCTCGTTCCGGAACAAAAACGCCGCAAGCGCATTGCGGATTTCTGTCTGCCGCATGCGCGGGTAAGCGTCCCAGACCTCCTGCAAGACGGTCTTTTCTTCATTGAGCGAGCGCATATTCTGCTCGTAATACGCGGGCTTTACGCCTGCGCCAAATGCACTCCTGCCTGTGTCCGCGGCCTCCCGCCCCATCAGGATGCGCAAAAGCGTTGTTTTTCCGCAGCCGTTGGGACCAAGCAAAAATACCCGCTCTCCACGCCGGATCAGCGTGGATGCGCCGGAAAACAGATGCTTTTCGCCGTAGGACTTACTTAATTCGTCGCAAATAAGCACCTCGTTGCCGCCGGGCTCTTTTGCGGTGAATGTAAAGCGGATGGTTGCGGCCTCTTTTTCTGGCTCCACCAGCGTTGCCTTGAGGCGTTCAATCTGCTTGAGCTTTGATTCCGCCGTACGGATGTTGCGTTCCTTGTTCCAGCGGCGCTGCTGTTCCACAATGCCGTAGATGCGCCGGATTTCCTTCTGCGTATTCAAATAGTGTCTGCGGGCAATCTCATTGGCGTTGAGCCTTCTTTCCACATGGGTGGAATAGTTGCCCTGCGTCAAAAACAGCCGGGTATTACTCAATTCCATGGTGCGGTTGGTGACCTGGTCCAAAAAATACCGGTCATGCGAAATAAGAATAAACGCACCGGTATACGCCTTTAAATACGCTTCCAGCCACTCCGTGGCCGCAATATCCAAATGGTTGGTAGGCTCGTCCAAAAACAGGAGATCCGCCCCCACAAGCAGCACCCGGGCAAGCATTGCTTTGTTTAACTGGCCGCCGCTTAAGGAAAGCGTGGAAAGCTCCAGTTCCGCCTGCGTAAACCCCAGGCCCAGCAGTGTAGAGCGCGTGCGGCTGCGGAATGTAAGGCCGCCGTTTTGCTCATAGCGCTCCTGAATCTGGTGCTGCTTTTTGACAAGCTGCTCATGCGGCGCTTCAGGCATCAGCAACTGCGCGCCAATGTCCCTGAGCTCTTCTTCGGCTTTTAATAACGGTTCAAATACATCAAGCGTCAATTCGTAAAGCGTCTGATGTTCTTTTAAAGCGGGCGTCTGCTCCAATGTTGCCGCCTGCACGAGCTTCGCGCGGTGCACAGCGCCGCTGTCCGCCTGCTCCATTCCGGTTAAAATGCGCATCAGCGTGGTTTTTCCCGTGCCGTTTGCGCCGACAAATCCAATGTGATCTTTTTCCGCAACTTCGAAGGATACATCTTCAAACAGCGTACGTCCCCCGAACGATTTCGATAGCTTAAAAGCTGCCAACAATGCCATATGTCTTAATACCGATTCCTGACTTTTTCTGCAAACCCAAAAAGGTTGTGTATTTGTAATACCGTACCGTCGTCCAACAGGACGCGGCCTGTAAACCTGCCGAACACCTGGTGCTGGTCCGTCTCAATCACAACGGCGTTTGTTCTTGCCGCACGGTCCAATACGGGGGTAAACTGCATCTCAAACCTGTTGTCCGAAGAGGAAAATGTCCAGGGCTTCAGATAGCTATCCTCCGGGATATGGAACGTAACATGCTCCAGCTTGTGAAGCTTATGGTCATAGAAAACCACGTTTTCCGTCGCAGCGCGCGTATCCCCAAATCCGTAGCCAATGTTGAAGCCGAACGCTTTCCCGTTTACTACGCCGTTCGCGCTGCCCCAGTACCAAGTATTGTCATACGTCCATACGCCCCGGCCCCAATCCAGCGTGCCAAACGCCGAGTTCTCATCAAACGCGAATTCCAGTTCTCCCAACCGCACATGCCCCGAAGCAGGCATGCAGTTGATCTTCTGATTGTAGTAAAAATGACCTGGCTTGTGAAAGGGCGTTGCAATCACAATCGATTCCGTTTCCGGAACACGTAATGTGATGTCCACATCCAGTGTCTTGGCGCCAAAAAACCTTTCATAGGTGCAGACAAGGTGCCGTTCATCTCCCCGGTTGAAAAACCGCATGGAGTATCCTTTATTGGAAACCTCAACATCTCCGGTCTCAGATGATGTCGGCATGCGGTACTTCCCAAGCGGAAGCGCCTCCATAATGCTGTTTGTCTGTTCCCAGGGACGTAAAAAATCCAACGCTGAAGCGGAAATGAGGCCCATATATCCGTTGTCCGCAACAGTAAGCGCAACGCCGTACCTGCCATCGCTTACAATGTAATAATCCCACTCTTTGATATGCCATGCGCTCTTTTTAACCGAGGCACGGTCATAACGCAGCAGCATCCGCCTAGACCATCCGGGTTCTCTCAGGTTGCCTTTGCCATCAAACAAGGGGCCTTTTTCCGTGATTTCATGCTGCATAACCGTTCTCCTTGCCATTTTTGATGCATGTTGAACCGTTGCTTAAGCGGAATTTTCACTTATTTATCATACCACATGATAGCACGGTTTACCAGTTTCATGCTTTCGTTCTAAAAAAACGGACAAAATGAATGGATTTCATGCATTTTTTTATAGATATACACGCGAAACACTGATGAAAGTGTTGGAATATGCCGATAAGATGGTATATACTCTATGTATAAGAAACAGTATCCTTTTTTAGCTTTTCTTGTACAGGCCAACCGAAAGGAGCCTAGAATGGACAACCTCTCACGCAGAAAAGCCCGCAAAGTAAAACCCGGCCGCTTTACAAAGCGTTCGCGCGTTTTTTTACTGCTGCTGGCCGGGATTGTGCTGGTGGGTTTTATCGGGTATCCGCTGCTTTATAACGGTTACTTGTTCACCACGCCAATACAGGAGGAAGTTTATGCAGCGGCGCCAGCCGCGCAGCAAAGCCCTTCCTCTATTTCCGTAATCCCCGAGCCTACCGCAACGCCCGCGCCAACTCCTGTCCCCACGCCGGAACCTGTAATCATTTCTCTTTCCGCTTATGAAACGCTGCAGGAAGAAACAGAAAGCGAAGCCGTTTCGGTGTTGCAGAGCAGGCTAATGGAGCTGGGCTACTTCGATTATGACGAGATCACCACATACTTCGGCCCGGCCACAAAGAACGCCGTCATGCTGTTCCAGCGTACGCAAGGGCTGGAGCAGACCGGAATTGCTGATTCAAAGACCCAGGAACTGGTGTTCAGCGTCAATGCCCTCCCTTACCGCATGAAATTGGGGGACAAAGGGTCCGATGTACGGAGCATGCAACGCCGCCTTAGTGAGCTTGGCTATTATGAGGGCAAGGACAATGGCTATTTTGGCGTAGCGACAGAGCGCGCTGTGAAAAGCTTCCAAGCGCGCAATAAAATTGAACAGTCCGGCACGATTGACCAGGATGCGCGCAACCTTCTCTATTCCCCGAATGCGCGCTACCTTGTAGATCCCACGCCCACACCCAAGCCTACGCCCAAAGCGACGCCCAAACCCACGCAAAAACCCGCTTCTACGCCAAAGACGACGCCTAAGCCGAGCACAACCTGGGAAATTCCCATATTGGATCCCGACGGTTCTGAACCTTCCGAGCCGGAAATCACGCCGGAAGTGACGGCGACGCCCAAGCCTACCTCCAAGCCCTCCAACCCGGGTTCGTATGAATCCAGCGTAGAAGGCTATATCGCCGCCGCGATGGCGCAGCTCAACAAGCCCTATGTCTGGAGCGAGGAAGGACCGGATTCGTTTGACTGTTCCGGGTTCGTCTATTATAGCCTGCGGCTTGCCGGTATCAGCACCAGCAGGTACAACGCGATCGGCTACAGCCAGGTTTCGAGCTGGGAAGCGGTAGAGAGTTTGTCGAGCTGCCGCCGCGGAGACTTGCTGTTTTATAAATCGGACAGCAACCCGAACGTCAACCATACGGGCATCTATCTTGGCAACGGGCAGTTCATACACGCTTCGTCCTCTGCGGGCAAGGTTATGATCAGCTCGACCACCGGATATTACCAGCGCAACTTTGTCATCGCTCGCAGAATATTCTGATCACTTTGTACATGCAATAAGCGTAGAAAGACCTGCACACAAGCTTGCGTGCAGGTCTTTTTTCTTGTACAATGCTGCATGCAGGCGGATGCCTGCAAAGGAGGATCTATACTTGGCGCAATGCAACTGCTGCCCGCGCGGCTGTAACATTGACCGTGCCCAAACGCCCGGTTTCTGCGGCGCAACAAATGTTGCGCGTGTTGCCCGCGCGGCGCTCCACCATTGGGAGGCACCCATGTTCAGCGGCACGCGTGGTTCAGGCGCGGTGTTTTTTTCCGGTTGCGCATTGCGGTGCTGCTTCTGCCAGAATATGGACATCAGCGCACATCAAAAGGGCGAGTTGTGCCCGGAAGAGAAGCTGGTCGCGCTGTTTCTTTCACTGCAGGATCAGGGCGCGCACAACATCAACCTTGTCACGCCCACGCCGCATATTGCAGCCATCCGCTCGGCGCTTATTGCGGCAAAAAAAAGCGGGCTCAATATCCCTATCCTTTATAACACCAGCGGCTATGAAGATATTACGGCGCTTCAAACGCTTGAAGGGCTTGTTGATATCTACCTTCCCGATTTTAAATATGTAACGCCGAAAATCAGCAAAGCGTTTTCCGGCACAGAAGATTACTTTGCCTTTGCGGGGCCTGCAATTCTTGAAATGCACCGTCAAGTGGGCACGCTGCAAATGGATGAAAACGGGATTGCAACGCGCGGTATTTTGATACGTCATCTTGTGCTGCCCGGCTGTATTGATGAAACCAGGCGCGTACTCGATTTTATTATGGAAGCGCTCCCCAGGGATACATACATTTCCCTGATGCGGCAATACACGCCCAGCTCATTCAATTTAAAAGCGCCGCTGAACCGCCCGCTGACAGCGCGGGAATACGAACGCGCCGCTGATTACTGCCTGCAGCTTGGGTTTCCCAATGTGCTGCTTCAGGAAGCATCTGCTGCAACTTCTGCTTATACGCCGCCTTTTTTTGACACGTTATAGTCGTGTTCACAATTTGTTTTCAAGTTTTGGGCAAGAAAACACTAAATATGGCCAATAATAGTCAAATCAGAGGTTGTAAACCACCAAATATGGTGGTACAATAGCATTACGAAGAACATTAAAAAGATTGCTTCTTTCCGTCCGGAAAACAACAGTATTCTTCATTGACTGTTCTTCCTCCTTAAATAAGACGCAAACGAACTACTTTGTACTTTATAACCGGGACTCGGGCGGGTAGGGCAACCGAACGGGAAACGGCGACCGGACGGAAACTTTTCGAAGCAGAGGCTGTATTACAGCCTCTGTTTTTTTGTTGCATAAAATACCCCCGGCAATGCCGGGGGGTATTGTTTTACTGCAATCTGTTACTTAAGCGCGTATTCCACCCCAGCCATAGCGTGAAGAGCTGTTGTATCATAGAGCGGCACATCGGTATCCGGCTGCCCTAACAGCATGGGGAGCTCCGTGCAGCCGAGAATGACGCCTTCCGCCCCCATTTGGCTCAGTTTTTCAACAATGCTTCGCAGGCGTTCTTTTGAGGAAGGGTTGATCTTCCCTACCACCAATTCTCTGAATATGATATCGTGCACCGCCTGCCGGTCCTCTTGTTCCGGAACAATAGTAGAAATGCCATGCTGCTTGAGCCTGTCGGAATAAAACGCACCCTCCATGGTATAGCGCGTACCAAGAAGCCCTGCCGTCGTGAGGCCATTCTTTTTCATTTCATTGGCCACAATATCTGCAATATGAAGCACCGGCAGCCCGCTCGCTTCTTCAACAGCATCCGCGACCTTGTGCATGGTATTGGCGCAGATTAAAATCAAATCCGCTCCGCCACGCTTCAAGCGTCTGCCCGCGTCAGCCATCATCTCAGCCAATTGTTTCCAGTCGTCCGCGCGCTGCAGCGCTTCGATTTCACCAAAATCTACGGAATGCATGAGGCATTGACATGAATGCACGCCGCCTAAACGCCGTTGCACGGCTTCGTTGATAATCTGATAGTAGTGTGCGGAGGATTCCCAGCTGATACCTCCGATTAAACCTATGGTTTTCATCAAGCTTACGCCTCGTTGCGAGCCAGCATCGCTGCTCCCACAATACCGGCGTCGTTGCCAAGCTGTGCGGGCACAATTTTGCCGATTTCCTCAAAGAAGCACTTCTTGCGGACATTCCGACGCACTGGTTCAAACAGGAAATCTCCCGCGTGGCTCACGCCGCCGCCCAAAGCGATGACCTCCGGGTCAAGCAGGTTGATGCAGGAGGTAATGGCCGAGCCAAGCTGATCCACGTATCGCTCGAATATATCAAGCGCAATGGCGTCTCCCGCCTTTGCACAGTCGATCACGAGCTTTGCGGTCACTTTACTAAGATCGCCTTCCGCCTGTGTATAGATGAGCGCATTGGGATAATCGATGATGCTTCGCCTCCCCTGCTGAATGAGCCAAGTGGAGGTGCAGACCGATTCAATACAGCCATGCACGCCACAGGTGCACAGTGGCCCGCCATGCACAAGGACCATATGTCCAAGCTCAACGCCATGGCCTAAACCGCCGTTGAACATCTTTCCGCCTAATATAAGCCCGCCGCCTATGCCGGTACCAAGGGTAAGCAGCACCGCGGTTTTACAGCCGCGGAACGCGCCGCCGTGGAGCTCCGCAAGCGCCGCGCCGTTCGCGTCGTTTGCAAGGTACACCGGAACATTGGGGTACTGTTCCTGCATAGCTTTTTTGAGCGGTACATCATGAAACTGCAGATTATACGCATGCAGCACGCGCTCACAGGCGGGATCGATGCTGCCCGGCACCACAATGCCGATGGATTCAAATTCGGCGCTTGCAATCTGGAGTTCGCCCGCAAGCTCCTCCACAATGTTTTTCATCAACCCGATTGTGTACGCATACGGCTTGCCCGTGGGAAACGGGACGCTGCGCCGGGCTATGATGCGCATTTCATCATTCACAACGCCTGCCGCGATATTAGTACCGCCAATGTCAAAACCCACCTGCAGCATATTGCTACCCCCTACATATTTTCCAATTCTTCCATCCAGCGCTTGTCAAATTCCTTAGCCGCGTCATAGCCAAGCTTCTTAAGGCGGTAATTGCGCGCCGCCACCTCTACGATAATGGCAAGGTTCCTTCCCGGCCGCACCGGCATGAGAATATGGGGCAACTCCACATCCAATATAGAGATGTTCTGATCGTCAAGGCCTAAACGATCATATGCCTTGCCGTCCTCCCACATTTCCATTTCCATCACGATATCGATGGACTTTTCCTGTATCACGGCGCCCACGCCGTACATGTACCGCACATCGATAATGCCGATGCCGCGGATCTCCAAAAGATACCTTGTCAGCGCAGGGGCAGTACCAGATAGCCGGTTGTCCGCCACCCGGCGAATTTCCACCACATCATCCGCTACCAGCCGATGGCCGCGTTTGACCATTTCCAGCGCCGTTTCGCTTTTACCCATTCCGCTTTCGCCAATGAGCATGACACCCACGCCATACACATCCAGCAGTACGCCGTGCCTAGTAATGGAGGGGGCAAGCAGGCGATCCAATAAGTTTGTGATGGAGTGGCTGACCTTCGTCGTCGGCCTGGGGCTAGAAAATATGGGGATCTGCCGTGCGCGCGCTTCCCGCATAAATGCATCCGGCGGTTCATGATCCCGCGCAAATACCACACAGGGGATGTCGTACTG
>JAEXTB010000330.1 GCA_023453725.1 Bacillota bacterium
ACCTATGATGTTTGCGGAGTCTGCTACCATGCCCATTGCACGCAACAGCTCCAAAAAGCTGACGCCGCCGGGTTCCGGCGTTCCGGTGCCGGGGAATACGGAAGGATCCATGACGTCAAGGTCCACCGAGAAATAAACGGGCTTACCGGAGAGCGACTTCAGGGTTTCCTCCAGCCCGAAGAAGCCGAACTTCTGGGTCGTGACATGCTCTTTTCCCCACAGGAATTCTTCCCGCTCGCCGGAGCGGATGCCAAACTGGAAGATGCGTCCAGCGCCCGTCAGTTCCGCACAGCGCCGCATAACGGTCGCGTGGGAAAGTTTCGCTCCCAAAAAGTCTTCCCGAAGGTCGGCATGCGCATCAAAATGGATGATGTGGAGGTCCGGATATTTTTGTATGGCTGCCCGGACAGCACCTAGAGTCACAAGATGCTCCCCGCCGATCATGAGCGGCAGCTTGCCGTCCGTAAAAAACGTCTCTGCTGCGCGTTCAATTTCCGCTAATGCTAAGCGCGCGTCGCCGATGCACAGCGTCAGATCGCCTGCGTCAAATACGCTGTAATCCGTCAGATCAGCGTCAAGGTATGGGCTGTAGGTCTCCAAACCATAGGATTCTCCCCGCATGGCGCGGCTGGCAAAACGCGTGCCGGGCCGGTTACTGGTGGTGGAGTCAAACGGTGCGCCATAGATGACGATATTAGCGGCTTCATAGGCGGCGTCACAGCCAAGATATGTTTCAATGTTCGATTTCCACATGCTCTGCAAGCTCCTGTACAAAAGTAGGTAGCGCGAAGGACGCGCGGTGCAAATTAATGTTGTAATACCGGGTCTTTAACCCCAGTGCCTTCCACGCGGGGGACTGGAGGTTTTTGATTGGATGCAGCCCTTTTGAAGCAAACCCGAACATCCAGTGCCCGGATGGGTAGGAGGGGATGTGCGCTTGGTAGAGCTTACATACCGGAAATGTCGCGGCAATGCGCTGATGCGCGCGCTGCATGGCCTTAGCATCGTCCTCATAAAACGGGCTCTCGTTTTGATTGACCATAATGCCGTCTTCATGAAGCGCCTTGTAACAATGGCCGTAAAACTCCCTCGTAAATAGACCCTCCCCGGGGCCAAACGGATCGGTGGAATCCACTAAAATAAGGTCATACGCGTCCTCACGGCTTCGTATAAACCTGAGCCCATCCTGCACATGGATGTGTACGCGGGGATCGCGCAGGCTGCAGGCTATGGAGGGGAGGTATTGTTCGCAGAGGCCGATTACCCGCCCATCAATTTCCACAAGGTCAATGTGCTCCACACTGTCATACCGGCAAAGCTCGCGCACCGCGCCGCCGTCTCCGCCACCAATGACAAGCACACGCTTTATCTCCGGGTTCACGCCCATGGGGACATGCACCATCATTTCGTGGTATATGAACTCGTCCTTTTCGGTGCACATCATGAAGCCGTCTAAAGCCAGGAAACGTCCGAACTCGCGGCTTTCAAATATCTCAATAAGTTGGTAGACACTCTGTTCGGAGCAAAGCTGACGCTCTACTTCTATAGATAACCCAACGCGCGGTGTGTGCATTTCGGTAAATGTCAGGTGCATGGCGCGCCTCCTTCAAGTACGTTGAGCCGCTGGATGGTGAGATCCTCCGGCCCGGTCATGGAGCAGCCTTTCTCCTTCGCGTAGCGGATATAGGCAATGATATCCCCCGTAATGCGCTCGCCGGGCGCAAGTATGGGGATGCCGGGAGGATAGCACATGACGAATTCACTGCAGATATGCCCGCGCGTTTCATCAAGAGGAAGACTCACTTTATTCGCGTAGAACGCTTCCTGCGGGGAAACCACCACCTGCGGGGAAATGTATTCATGCCGCATCAGTCTTGCCTTGTCCCGCTTGTAGCGCCTTCTGATATCCGCGAGTGCACTCACCAGCCGCTCAATATCACGTTCCCGGTCGCCTACGGAAACATAGGCAAGTATATTGCCAAGATCGCCAAATTCCACCTGAATGTCGTATTCGTCCCGGAGGATGTCGTATACCTCAATGCCCGCAAGTCCCGCGCCCAATGTGTTGACGGAAAGCTTGGTCACGTCAAAATCAAACACCGTATCGCCGTTTATAAGCTCCTTGCCATAGGCGTAATAGTCGCTGATCTCGTTGATTTCCTCCCGGGCATAAGCGGTCAGCTCCTGCACGCGGGCAAAAATATCCCGACCGCGCAGGGCAAGGTTTTTTCTTGAAATATCAAGGCTGACCAGCAGCAGGTAATTTCCGCTTGTGGTCTGCGTGAGGTTAATGACCTGCCGCACATAATCCGCGTTCACATTGGGGCCGGTCAATAAGAGGCTGCTCTGGGTGAGCGAGCCGCCGGATTTGTGCATGCTGACCGCCGCCATATCGGCGCCCGCGGCCATGGCTGCAGGCGGCATATTGTCCCCAAAGGAAAAATGCGTGCCGTGAGCTTCATCCGCCAATACCATCATATCCCGCGAATGGGCAAGCGATGTGATGGCAACGATGTTTGAGCAAATCCCATAGTAGGTCGGGTTATTTAAAAACACTGCTTTTGCGTCCGGATGCGCATCCATAGCGGCCTTGACGTTTTCAAGCCGCATACCCAGTGAGATGCCCAGCCGGTCGTCCGTTTCCGGATTGACGTAGATGGGGACCGCCCCGCACAGTATCAGCGCGTTGATGACGCTTCTATGCACATTCCGCGGCAAAATCAGCTTGTCCCCACGCTTGCAGACGGAAAGTATCATGCTCTGCACGCTTGAGGTCGTGCCGCCAACCATAAAAAAAGCGTGGGACGCATGGAAGACTTCCGCCGCCAACGCTTCCGCTTCCGCGATCACCCCCACGGGGTGGCAGAGGTTGTCGAGCGGCTTCATGCTGTTGACGTCAACGGAGAGACAGTCCCGTCCCAAAAACGACATCAGCTCCGGGTTGCCTTTGCCGCGTTTGTGGCCGGGTACGTCAAAAGGAACCACGCGCATGGCGCGGAATTCTTCCAAAGCCTCCATCAGCGGAGCACGGTGCTGGTTGAGCATAGCTGTTCGACCTCCTTTCCTTTTTATAAGCGTCCATGCTTACTCGTACACATTCCGGCCGGAATAAATCTCAATCATTTCGCGGCGCAGGTTTTCCATGATGGAAAGGCGCACACGGGGGGAGAGTTCATAGATATCCGTGTTGAACAAATAGTTTTGCAAGTTGACCTCTTTTAGCATCATCTTGCTGTGGAAGAGGTTCGCCTGGTATACGTTCACATCGATCACATCGTATTTAAGCAGGATATCGGGATCGATATAATCCTGTATAGAGGTAATCTTGTGGTCCATGAACACCTTCTTGCCGTCGAGGTTTCGCGTAAACCCGCGCACACGGTAATCCATAGTGATAATATCTGAGTCAAAACTGCCGATTAAAAAATCGAGCGTCCGGAGCGGCGTAATTTCCCCGCAGGTGGCAACGTCAATGTCCACGCGGAATGTCGCAATGCTCGTCTCCGGGTGGTATTCGGGGTAGGTATGTACAGTGATATGGCTTTTGTCCAAATGCGCAAGCACCACATCGTTAGGCAGGCCGCGCACGTTTTCTTCCGCAAGAAGGAATGTGACGCTCGCCCCCTGCGGGTCGTAATCCTGCTTGCTTACATTTAGCACCTGCGCGCCGATCATATCCGAAAGCGTATGCATAATGCCGGTGAGCCGCTCGGAGTTATACTGCTCATCGATATACGCGATATAATCCCGCTGCTCCCGCTCCGTCTTTGCATAGCAGACATCGTAGATGTTGAAGCTGAGGGCCTTGGTCAGGTTATTAAACCCGTAGAGTTTGAGCTTATCCATGTGGAGCCGCCTCTCCTTCTTGTAGTCGCGGGCAATAAAAAACGCCCGGTACGTTTGTGCAAAACACACTTACAGTACACAGGCGATACAATCTTACTTCAAAAACCGTTATTGCGCAGTTTGCCCCATGGCAGACCGCATCTGCGCGGTATTCAGCTTTTGGTGTGATCAGAGTCTATATAGCAAGGAATTACTTTTACTACTCTTATTGATCGTTCACAAGTGTTTGCGCAAGTGATTGCACATGGCTGAACGCTCAGCCTTAACCCATAAATTCCGAACCGCGATGGCTCGATCAATAAGGCAACAAAGTTGCCAATTTCGGCTTTTGACCCGGCTGTCCGTCTGGCCTTAATCCACCTTTACGCTGCACGGAGGATGGTCAAAAATTCTTTGCTAAGTAGGCTCTTATTCCTCTTTCGCAGTGTGAATTATAGCGGATATAAGTAGTTTTTGCAACAGTTTTTTATCATATACTTTTTTGTTGTAAAATGTTATATAAAAAACGGCGCAAAGGCGGTCAATCCTTGCGCCGTAAACTGGAAAGCATGTGAAATATATCAAATCAGGAGCAAACAAACTTTCCGCCGTTCACATGCAGCACCTGTCCGGTCACATAGGCTGAGTCGTCCGTTGCAAGATAGACATATGTCGGACCAAGCTCAAACGGCTGCGCTGCACGCCCAAGCGGGGTATCCTGGCCGAATGTTGCCACATTCTGCTCGTCAAAGCTGGCAGGGATCAACGGCGTCCAGACAGGCCCGGGGGCGACGCCGTTTACCCGTATCCCGCGTTTGGCCAGAGAAAGCGCCAATGAGCGCGTAAACGTGACGATTGCACCTTTGGTAGAAGAGTAGTCCAACAGCGTGTCATGCCCTGCATAGGCCGTCACAGACGTTGTATTAATAATGCAGGCGCCCTTTTGCATATGCGGGAGCGCCGCTTTTGCCATGTAGAAATAACTGAAAATATTGGTTGCGAATGTCGTTTGCAGCTGTTCTGCTGTAATATCCTCCAGACGTTGTTGCGGGTACTGCACGGCGGCGTTGTTGACCAATATGT
>JAEXTB010000226.1 GCA_023453725.1 Bacillota bacterium
ACTGTGCGCCATGCGGGACACGCTTGAAAAGAAGCTGTTCCAGAAAGCCATGAGCATTGATCTGCCGGTGTTTGGCATCTGCCGCGGGCTGCAGTTTATCAATGCCGCCATGGGCGGCAACCTGTACCAGGATCTGCCCACCCAGTTTGCAAGCCCCAATGCGGAAAACCACAGGCAAACCGCTCCCCGGGATACGTTTACACACAAGGTAACTCTTGTGCAGAGTTCGCCATTGTACGCGCTGCTGGAAACCGAAAAGCTTCCGGTCAACAGCTTCCATCACCAGGGCATCCGCACATTGGCGCCGGGCTTATTGCCCTCCGCCATTGCAGAAGACGGATTGGTGGAGGCCATTTACGCGCCGCACAAGTCCTTTGTACAGGCCGTGCAGTGGCATCCGGAATGCTGCTATGAAACAGACGAAGCTTCCCGCAAGCTGTTCCGCGCGTTCATAACCGCCTGTACGGGGAAATGAACACTTGCACATATACAAAGGGTCTTGCTTTGGAATAAAGCAAGACCTTTTATTATTTAGTGCGGTTACGGCCTGTACCAGCTCTGCCGGTATGCGTTCGGGGTGATGCCTTCGTGCTTTTTAAACAGATTGATAAAGTGGCTCGGGTTGTCTACGCCCACCTCGCTTGCGATCTCCGCGACAGATCGGTTGCCGGTACGCAGGTATTCCTTGGCATGGTTGAGGCGGGAGAGTATCAAGTATTCGTTTGGCGTAAAGCCTGTATGTCGTTTAAACAGCTTCTGAAAGTAATATTTGTTGATGGAATAGCGCCGCGCAAGGTCTTCAAGTGTAATGCGCTCGTTGTAATGATCCAATAAATACGTGCGCGCCTGCTGCACGCAATCGGGCACGCCGGAAAATGCGCGCTCGGTAAGCGCCGCGCTGATGCATTCCACCATGATGACGGTAAGTAAGCCTGAAGCGCGGATGTCGGAAGAGACGCTGTTTTCGCCCGACCGGTAAAGGGAAATGAGCGAGCGGATCGCAGCGGTGACGCCGTTTGCGGGGGGCAGCGTGGCGACAGGGCTACCGTTGTTCTGCTGCAAAAAATGCTCGTAGTAGCGCGCGCTCGTCGCACCGTAAAAGTGCACCCACAGCACGCGCCATTCCTTTGTCCGGGGCGAGGTGTAATAATACTGCGGCTTGGCGCAATCAATCCAGAATATCTGGTTTGGCACCACTGTGTACTTTTCATCGCCATACTCTAAAATGCCTTCGCCGCTCAATGTGCATTTAATAAGAAAGGATGCAAGATCCTCCCGCTTGGTATAGTAACGATCATGTGCAATAAAATCGCCCAATTCTTGTACATACGCGACCGAACCCTTAATGGCTGTGCCCGGCGTTACGGTAAGCCATATGGATTCCGGATCCAGATCCAACTGATAACTGAGCTTGACGTCTGCCATAGGGGAGTCTCCTTTGTCAACATTCTGTGATAAATACACAACATAGGGGGATGAAATTGTCCTACTGCAACAGTATAATCATTATAAAGAAGCTTCAAACAGTGTGCAATATCATATTACAATGCTCCATTTGCGGGGCACAATCTTTCTGACGTCACCGGGGGCGTTGCCCGGGCTCAAATGAAAACAAGAGCAAACAACAGCATAGCGCTACCAGAAACGGTATAGCAAGATAATGTTGCCTTAGAAAAGGAGCTTGCCTTATGGAACGGTTTGCATGGAAGGCACGGGTACTCCCGGGTATGCTTAGTGAATATATCCGCCGGCACGATGAAATCTGGCCGGAAATGACGGCGGTACTCAATGAGGCGGGTATTCGGAATTATACCATATGGACGACGGGCGAGGAACTCTTTGGTTATTACGAGTGCGACAGTGTGGAGCACGCGGCCAAAGTCCAGGCCACAAGCCCTGTTGTAGACAAGTGGAATGAGTATATGAAGGAAGTCATGGTCATGGAACTAGACCCGGCGACCGGCACTGCGGTGCAACTCAAACAGGTCTTTTTGCACGGCTGATTTCTTTATTGGATTTGACACGGAAAGGGTAAGTTTATGAATGAGAATAGGGTATTACAGGGCTTTGCGTACGCAAAGGAGCAATATGCGGCGCAGGGTGTGGATGTTGACGCCGCAATTTTACGGGCGGATGCCGTTCCCGTTTCCATGCACTGCTGGCAGGGGGACGATGTCATTGGCTTTGACGGAGTGGGCGAACTGACGGGCGGCATTGCGACCACCGGCAACTATCCCGGCCGTGCCCGCACGCCCGAAGAACTCCGGCAGGATATTGACACGGCGCTTGCCTTTATTCCGGGCGAAACCAAGCTCAATCTCCATGCCTGCTACGCCGAAAAAGGCGGCAGGAAAGTGGACCGGGACGCCTATACCATTGCCGAGTTTCAGAACTGGGTGGATTGGGCAAAGGGTAAGGGCATGGGGCTGGACTTTAACCCCACGTTCTTTTCCCACCCGATGATGGATGATAATTTCTCTCTTGCCAGCCGCAAAGAAAGCGTACGCCGCTTCTGGGTGGAACACGGCAAGCGCTGCCGCGAAATTGGCCTGGAGATGGCAAAGCAGCTCAATAAAACCTGCGCCATCAACTACTGGATGCCGGATGGGTACAAGGATGTCTGCGCGGATACCGTGACCCCGCGCGCCATCATGACGAAATCGCTCGATGAGATATTTTCGGCACCCATCGATGAAACGTTGGTGCCCTGCTCCATTGAAAGCAAGCTCTTTGGCGTAGGGGTGGAAAGTTACACCGTTGCCAGCCACGAATATGCGCTTTCCTACGCGTTGACCCGCAAAAAGGCCTATACGCTTGATGCCGGGCATTTTCACCCCACCGAGGTTATCAGCGCCAAGCTTTCTGCGGTATTGAGCTTTCTTGACCAGGTGCTGCTGCATGTCAGCCGCGGCGTGCGGTGGGACAGCGACCATGTGATTGTATTCGACGATGAACTCCAGCGCATCATGGACGAGATTTTATTGAACGGCTATGAAAACCGTGTATTCATCGGCCTTGATTATTTCGATGCATCCATCAACCGCATCGCGGCCTGGACGGTGGGCATGCGCAACGCAAGAAAGGCGATTTTGAGCGCGGCGCTGGCGCCCATGGAAGCCATCCGCAAGGCTGAGGCAGAAGGGGATTATACCCGCCGTCTCGCCCTGCAGGAAGAAAGAAGAACGCTTCCCTTTGGCGCGGTGTGGGATTATTATTGCATGACCCGCGAAAAGTCCGTGGGAGAAGACATGATCGAGCATATCGGCGCTTACGAGCGCGAGGTACTTGCAAAACGCTAGGAAGGCGTTCTGCGTGGAACAGGAGGCAAACATGGAATACCTGCTGGAACTGCAGGGGATCTCAAAAACTTTTCCGGGCGTAAAGGCGCT
>JAEXTB010000289.1 GCA_023453725.1 Bacillota bacterium
TTTTCTACCGGCGTCGGCTCCACGGATATGGCGGCGGGCATGGCCACCGGAAAAGTGTGGCTCAAGGTTCCTTCTGCGCTCAAATTCAACCTGACAGGCAAATTCAAAAAGTGGGTCACCGGCAAAGACCTCATTTTGCACATCATCGGCATGATCGGCGTTGACGGTGCACTCTACAAATCAATGGAGTTTACTGGCGAGGGTGTAGCCTCCATTTCTATGAGTGATCGTTTCTGCATTGCCAACATGGCAATCGAAGCGGGCGCGAAAAACGGCATTTTCCCTATTGATGAAGAAACCCTTGCCTATGTAAAGGCGCACAGCACAAAAGAATCGCGCGTGTTTGCGGCCGACCCAGACGCCGAATACGAAAAAGTATACGACATCGACCTTTCCGCAATCGAGCAGACGGTCTCCTTCCCCCACCTGCCGGAAAATGCGCGCACCTTCAAAGATATCCCGGATATACGCATCGACCAGGCCGTCATCGGCTCCTGCACAAACGGCAGACTGGAAGATTTGGTTGTTGCCGCCGAGGTATTGAAGGGCAAGAAGGTCGCAAAGCATGTGCGCACCCTCATCATTCCCGCGACGCAGCAGATTTATCTGGACGCCATGGAAATGGGTCTTTTAAAAATCTTTATTGAAGCGGGTTGCGTGGTTTCCACCCCCACCTGCGGGCCGTGCCTGGGCGGGCACATGGGCATACTCGCAAAAGGCGAGCGCTGTGTCGCAACCACCAACCGCAACTTTGTAGGCCGCATGGGTCACCCGGAAAGCGAAGTGTATTTGGCGAGCCCTGCAGTCGCCGCGGCTTCCGCCATCGCAGGCAAGCTCGCGCCAATGGATAGAGTGAGGGAACAACAATGAAAATTCAAGGAAAAGTCATACGCTATCAGGACAATGTGGATACGGACGTCATCATCCCCGCGCGGTATCTCAACACGGCGGATGCAAAAGAGCTTGCCGCCCACTGCATGGAGGATCTGGACGCCACATTCGTCAAACGCGTGCAAAAGGGCGATATTATCGTGGCGGGCAACAACTTTGGCTGCGGTTCATCGCGCGAGCATGCACCGCTCGCCATCAAGGAAAGCGGTATTGCCTGTGTAGTGGCCAAGAGCTTTGCACGTATCTTCTATCGCAACGCCATCAACATCGGTTTGCCCATCATTGAGTGCGATACCCAGATTGATGAAGCGGATACCATAGAAATCGACTTTGATAACGGTACACTAAAAAACCTCACCAAGAATACGGAAGCTTCCTTTGCGCCCTTCCCGCCGTTCCTGCAGAACATTATCTCTTCGGGGGGCTTACTGAATGCCATCAGCGGAGGCAAGTTATGAACTATAACATTGCGGTTATCGCGGGTGACGGCATCGGGCCGGAAATTGTCAATTCTGCAATCGAGGTATTGCACAAAATCGGCGCGCGTTTTGGACATTCTTTCTCCTTTACGCATGTTGCCGCGGGCGGCAACGCCATAGACAAATACGGCATCCCCCTTCCGCAGGAAACGGTGAATATTTGCCTAGCAAGCGACAGCGTCCTTTTGGGTGCGGTAGGCGGCCCCAAGTGGGATACGCTGCCCGGGCATTTACGCCCTGAAAAAGCGCTTTTGGGCGTAAGAAAAGCGCTTGGACTCTATGCCAATATCCGTCCGGCGCGTCTACTGCCCGAACTCAAATCCGCCTGCCCGCTGCGTGAAGATGTAGCAAACGCCGGATTTGATATGGTGATCGTCCGCGAACTGACCGGCGGCATGTACTTTGGCGAAAACGGCAGGCGCAACGGCCAGTATGGCCCAGAAGCCTACGATACCGAGTGCTACAGCGAAATGGAAGTGGAGCGCATCGGCAGAATCGGTTTCGCCATGGCACTGAAGCGCGGTAAAAAGCTCATCAGCATCGATAAGGCCAACGTCTTGGAAAGCTCCCGCCTCTGGCGCGAGGTCATACATCGCCTCGCTGCGGAATATCCTGACGTCGAAGTTTCTGATATGCTGGTGGACAACGCCGCTATGCAGCTTGTTAAAAACCCCGCGCAATTTGATGTGGTGGTGACAAGCAACATGTTTGGGGATATCCTATCCGACGAAGCCTCGCAGATTACAGGCTCTATCGGGCTCCTCCCCTCCGCTTCCTTGGGCGACGGAAAACGCGGTCTGTATGAACCCATACACGGCTCCGCGCCCGATATCGCGGGAACCGGCAAAGCCAATCCCATCGCCACCATACTTTCCGCCGCCATGATGCTGCGCTGGTCGTTTGATTTGGAGGAAGAGGCAGCATGCGTTGAAAGTGCCGTCTCCGCCGTCCTTCAGGGAGGCTACCGTACCGCGGATATTGCGGCGGGCGGGCCAAGCATCAACTGCAGGGAGATGACGGAGCGGATATTGGAGAAAATCTAAAAGCCCAATTAAACGTAAAGGCTGCCTCATTCAGTATCGAGGCGGCTTTTTTTGTTACAAAGTTTACCCTGATATGGGGAGTATTGCTCGTACTTTAATTTGCGTCCCTGGGTCATAAGCAACGCAAAAGCCCTTACACGAAATGTGTAAGGGCTTTTGCAATGGGAGCCGGCGGCTACCTATCCTCCCGGGTCGTCACCAACCAAGTACTTTCGGCGTATAAGGGCTTAACTTCTGTGTTCGGCATGGGAACAGGTGGGACC
>JAEXTB010000319.1 GCA_023453725.1 Bacillota bacterium
TGGTTCCGGCTTTGGGCGCAAAAGAAAGGCGGCCGGCCGCAAAAAACAATGCGCCGCCCAGCAGCAGCAGACCAAGGGACAATAAGAACCAGCGGCTGCCCAGCACATTGACCGTGCCTGCGGCCGCGTTGCCGGTATTGAAAATAAAGATAGAGAGCGCGTAAACACCGCCAAGCAGCAGTAGCCTGGCCACCGTTTTGAGATCTGTTACCACAAAGGGAAGGGAAAGCACGAACGCGGCCATAACGCCCACCATACCTGCTTCCGCACCCGCCACCATGAGCATGTAGGTGTTAAAAGCGCCTGCGGCAAGATAAAGAAGCCGGAATTTGCCCGGATACTTCACATACAGCATGCCAAACAATATAACTGTAATGGACAGGTAAGAGGAAACGACGTCTATATTTCCGAGCGTTGTGCGGAAGGTCAGTGTTTTTCCGGTAAAGCCCGGCATCAGATTATGCGGAAAGAGCGAAAGAAAATCCAACTCATAATACTGCAAAATGCCGATCAGGCTGACCAGCATGGAGGAAACGGCAAACGCCACAAGGTCAATTTCCTTGGGACGGTAGTAGCGGGCAATAAAGACGAAAATTGCGCCGTACAATAACTGTGTTGCAAACCCGTCATACCGTTCGGAATATCCCCAAAATACGTTTTCGGGGTACGGCGTAAACAGCATGGAAAGGAACGTGACGAACAAAAACGCGATAAGCGCCCAACCTGCGATGGAAAGTGCAGGGCGTTTGACTGGCTTTTTGAACTTGCCGGAGCCGTCAAACCGCGTCAGGAACAGAATAGGGATGCTCACCAACACCAAAAGCGTGGCGACAAAGAAAAATACCGTCTTGTGCTTGGTGAGATAAATGTATCGTTCCGCGTTCAGATATAATGGAAATACGCACAGCATCACAATGAGGTAAATGCGCGCAAGCAGTTCGTTTTGATATTCGCCCTTGTTTTTCAGGGCAGCTATGGGCTTTTGTTTTTCAGAAAACATGAGACCCCTCCCGCTCAAACATACAAACAAATTATATGTTAGCTGGTGCGGAAAGTAAATAAAAACCCATACATCTGTAAGGAATTTACAGTTGCTTCATGCTCTTGGCCCGCATTGGCGCGCAATATGAATGCAGCGGACGGCTTCCAGTTTGTTTCCCTTGCGCGCGGGGTAAATACCATGTATACTCCCATTTAGCAGAGTAGGCGTTGTGCATAAGCCACTTACGGCTTATGCGGCAGGGGATGGGAAGTTGCCCCTGTCCGAACGGGCCATCCGGTCCGGGGTCAAACGGCCGCGTCCGCTGCGCAATACGCCCATTTCCTTGGGTAGTTGCGCCCAAAATAACGGGCGTTTTTTTATGCGCCCGCTCAGGAGGCGCTTTTTTCATGAAAACGGGGTTTGATACAAAACGGCTTGTGACCTGCGCGCTGCTTACAGCAATTGCGGTACTGCTTTCTGGGCCGCTGAGCATACCGGTCTTTCCGCTGGGGATCTATTCCCTTAAGATTGGGCTGGGTACGCTGCCGGTCATACTTGCAGGCGTGCTGTTTGGGCCTGTGTACGGCGGCATCGCCGGAGGTATTACGGATGTGCTGCAGTTTATGATCTCTCCAAAGGGCGCATATGTGCCATGGTTTACGCTCGTCGGCGTTCTGACCGGCCTGCTGCCTGCATTGTTCTTTCGCAAGGGGCAGAAAATTACGCTGCCGCGGCTGTTTCTTGCGGTAGGCAGTTCCCAGGTGTTCTGCTCGGTGGTTTGCAACACGGTTTTGCTGGTGCTTTTATATGGCGTCCCGCTTGAAACGCTGCTGCCGTTGCGCCTTATCAACCAGGCGGTATCCATTCCGGTTTACGTATTCCTGCTGTATCTGCTGCTGCCCATACTCAAAAAGCTTGGAGTAAGCGGCAGGCAGAATGGAGATATGCAGTAACAGTATGGATCGTATGAAAAAACTCCCGGCGCAGCCGGGAGTTTTTTCATACGATCATACGATCATGTTTTGTGAGTTATAACTTCTTGGGCTGGCTGAAAAAACTGCCGATTGTCATGACAATGGCAAACAGCAACAGGTACCATGCCACCGCCATTTTGTGGGCGAATATCGCCGCCACCACCATGAATACGGAACCGAGTATGGCTAGTGTAGGCATCACAAAGCGCTTAAACGAGGAAAGATCTTTTTCTTTCTTCATCAGCATGATGAATATGGGAATATACGCCGCGTAAATCGTGACGATGGGAAGCTCTGAGGAATCGAACGCGAGCGGGCCGAACCAATTCTCCGTCAGGTTTGCGCCGTAGAAATACAGAAGCCAGAATCCGCACAGCAGCAGGCCTATAATGGAAGAGTTGGTAGGCATGTTCGTAACCTTATCCACCTGCTTGAAGATTTCAGGCTTGGGGCCGACGTTACGTGCCGCAAGCGTATACATGCCGCGGGTGCAGCCAAGCATGAGGCCGTTGAGTGTCCCGAGGCAGGATATGACAACAACCACAAACAGCAGCGTACCGCCAACGTTTGAGAATATTTTCGTAAAGGCGGCTTTTGCGCCTTCTTCGCCGTTCTGCATCATTTCAGCATTGCTGATGCCGCCTGCAAGACCAATGTAGTAGAGGATATAGACCGCGATGACGATGAGCGTGCCAATTAACAGCGCCTTGGGCAAATTCTTCTTTGCATCCTTAAGCTCGGCGTTGATACTGGTGGCAATGATCCAGCCTTCATAGGCGAACGCGGTCGCAACCACTGCGGAAAAGAGCGCGGTGCTTTTTTCTACCGGGACAACCGCTGCAGTAAAGTTCTGTACGGTCATGCCGTTGAAAAGACCAGTTACGGTGCCGATCACGGCCATCAGCAGCAGCGGTACAAGCTTAATGATGGTTGTGGAGACCTGGAATTTTCCCGCAAGTACGGGGGAGAGTGCGTTCACGGCATAGCTTGCGATGAGGTAGAAGCAGGAAATGACCATGCATTCCGGCCCTACAATAGAGAAGCCGAGCAGCACGCATGTGTAGCGGGCGGAAACCCATGCAAGCACCGAGGTCAGCGTGGGATAATAGATGGTTGCCATAAACCAGCCGATGTAGTAGCCATATTTTTTGCCCATTGTGACGTCGGCATAGTCGACAAGGCCATTAACATATTCATACTTGGTTGCCATTGTAGAAAACGTGTATGCGCAGACGATCATGATGAGTCCGCCGATGATCCAGGAAAGAATGCCAAGCGGCAAATCTCCGCCGGTAGCGGTCAGGATTTTTTCCGCCTTGAAGAACACGCCGCTCCCGATGACAATGCCAACAACCATCGCGATGGCGGTCAGCAGCCCATATTTCTTTTTGAGTTCCCCGTCCATAATATCCCCCTTAATTAATAGTAGCATGCGTACAAAAACCACCACTGTGGTATGGTGTTCAAAAAAAGAATGATATCGGTTGCCTGGAGAAGAAGGTTTTTGCTGTTGCCGCAACGCTTCCTTGCTTACGGCGCTTTTGTTTCCCCACGTATTATCGCGTAACGGTATGTTGGTGTCAATAGCGCGGCGGGAAACGACTGAAATAATTCCAATTTTTATACGCACTATTTTGTTTTAAGAATGCCTGCCGCTTCTAATCGCCGGAAAAAGCATATGGAATTAAAATAGTAAATAATACGGAAAAATAGTAAGAATTTATTTTGGGGCTAATAAAATAAAAAAACAAAATCCAAATTTTTATGAAAAAATATAGATGTTACGGGCGGTTTTCCATTGTTGATTTTGAGGCGATTTATTGAATCAAATCCTGATATTAATTCTATTTTATCATCAATAATTTTTTAGGCGATACCTATTTTAAAATTAATTAAAAAATGCGCGATTATTTATCGCACATCTTATCAATAAATATTTATCTTTTGTTGCTGTTTAGTGCGTCCGCAGCCAAGCGAGAACATACAGAGTGCTCAGGAGCAACTGCAGCACAAATAGACCAATGCAAACATTCTTTCGTGTGTTGTCCTTGCGTTTGTGGAAAATATTCGCGCCAACCAAGGGCACTACCGGAATCATACCTGCGCAAAAGATAAAGGCTGCAGTGATCAAAAGATATTCCTCCCAGAGATCGTGTAATAAGACAAAAGAAACAAAAATCGATTGTTACAGATCATTAATACCGTACCATATACTGTAACACCCAACAACCGGGGGTTACTGGAAGGCGTGCCAGAAGCGTGCCAAACCTAACATGGATGATCGTGTTGCAGATGTGAAAAGAAAACAAATATTCGCATAAAGTGGTTTTCCTTTGCCGGCCTTTCTGATACAATGTATGACAAAGCGATACAAAATCTGGGGAGGGGCATATGGTCAGACACGTTGTTTGTCAGAAATTTGCGATCGCGGAGGACGCTCAGGAGGCGGCGCGTATGCTGCGGGCGTTGGTGGGAACGGTACCTACCTTACGCAGTATGGAAGTTGGCCTCAATGAGCTCGCCTCCGAGCGTGCCTACGACCTTGTGCTCATCGCCACGTTTGATGATATCAATGGGCTCCACGCTTATGACTCCCATCCGGCACATGCGGCGGTTCGGGCGTTCATCAAGCCCCGCCGCACGGGAACCGTATCGGTGGATTATACGTTTTGATTGCGGGCTTATAAGACCCGAGGAAGTTGCCGCTGGAGGCGGAAAGAA
The DNA here is from genome assembly GCA_023453725.1 of Bacillota bacterium. Lineage (GTDB taxonomy): Bacteria > Bacillota > Clostridia > Christensenellales > CAG-138 > JAEYLA01. The sequence continues at coordinate 4,678 of JAEXTB010000319.1, forward strand.
CAAATGAACGAATTCAAGGTCGTTTCCCCGTTTGAGCCGCAGGGCGATCAGCCGCAGGCGATCGACACGCTTGCAAAAGGCGTTGTGCGGGGAGATAAACTGCAGGTACTGCTCGGCGTAACGGGCAGCGGAAAAACATTTACCATGGCCAAAGTAATCGAGCGCGTGCAAAAGCCCACGCTCGTGTTGGCGCACAACAAAACGCTCGCAGCGCAGCTTTGCTCCGAGTTCAAGGAGTTTTTTCCGGACAGTGCGGTAGAATACTTTGTTTCCTATTACGACTATTATCAGCCGGAAGCGTACATCGCCTCTTCGGATACTTATATTGAAAAAGTCTCGACTGTCAACGAAGAAATTGATAAATTGAGGCACAGCGCAACCTGCGCGCTCAACGAGCGGCGGGATGTGATCATCGTTGCCTCGGTATCCTGCATCTATGCGCTGGGCGACCCGGAAGAGTATATGCGCCTTTCCATTTCCTTAAGAAAAGGTATGGAGATCGGCCGGGACGAGGTCATGCGCAAACTGGTAGACATCCAGTACCAGCGCAACGACTTCGACTTTGCGCGTGGTACGTTCCGCGCGCGCGGGGACGTATTGGAAGTGTTCCCCATGAACTGGTCGGAAAAGGCGCTCCGGGTGGAGTTTTTCGGCGATGAGATTGAGCGCATCAGCGAGGTCAACGTGGTGACGGGGGAAATGCTATTAGACCGCGCGCATGTTGCGATATTTCCGGCCTCCCATTACGCCACCAGCCGCGAAAAGCTCAACGCCGCCATGCAGGACATTGAGGACGACATGTATGCCCGCGTCCGTGAATTAAAGGCGCAGGACAAGCTGGTGGAAGCGCAGCGGCTCGAGCAGAGGACGCTTTACGATCTTGAGATGATGCGGGAGCTTGGCTATTGCAGCGGCATTGAAAACTATTCCCGTTATTTTGACGGGCGCAAGCCCGGGCAGCCGCCCTTTACGCTGCTGGATTACTTTCCAAAGGATTTCCTGCTGTTTGTGGACGAAAGCCATGTCACGCTGCCGCAAGCGCGCGGCATGTACCGGGGGGACCGTGCGCGCAAGGAAAACCTGGTGCAGTACGGTTTCCGCATTCCGTCCGCTTACGACAACCGTCCTTTAAAGTTTGAGGAATTTGAGCAACGGATCAACCAGGTGGTCTGCGTTTCCGCGACCCCGGCTGATTACGAGATGGGCCTCTCCACGCAGGTGGCAGAGCAGATCATCCGCCCGACAGGTCTTGTGGACCCGGAAATCAGCATCCGCCCCGTCAAAGGACAGGTGGACGACATCTTGGGCGAGGTCAAGCAGGTAACCGCAAAAGGCTTCCGTACCTTAATTACGACGCTCACCAAGCGTATGGCGGAGAATTTGACGGAGTATCTTGACGGCATGGGCATCCGGGTACGGTACATGCACAGCGATATCGAGACCATCGAGCGCATGGAGATCATACGAGATTTGAGGCTCGGCGAATTTGATGTGCTGGTAGGCATCAACCTGCTGCGCGAAGGCCTGGACCTCCCGGAGGTCGGCTTGGTGTGTATTCTCGATGCGGATAAGGAAGGCTTCCTCCGCTCGGATACATCGCTCATCCAGACCATTGGCCGCGCCGCGCGTAACGTAGAGGGCCGCGTTATTCTGTATGCGGACGTCATTACGCCCTCCATGCAGCGCGCCATGGATGAAACCGAGCGCCGCCGCGCAAAGCAGAAGGCGTATAACGAGGCGAACGGCATTACGCCCAAGAGCATCACCAAGGCAATACACAGCGTTCTTGAGATATCGTCTAAAGTGAAGGACGTAGCGAGTACGCTCTCTGCTGAGGATAAAGAAAAACGCATCGCCATACTCACCCAGCAGATGCGCGAGGCAGCTGCGGCGCTGGAATTTGAAGCGGCGGCAAAGCTCAGGGATGAGTTGAGAGCCCTGCAGGGGGATACGGCGCTTGCGCCGAATAAGCCCGCGCCCGGCACTGTAGGCAGCAAAAAGCCCGCGCGGGGCAGGACGCGCAAGTAGCTCTCTATGGGTATGCTAAGGGCTGTACAGGTCCATAGGAAAGTTCCTGGAAGAGGGATTCCAAAGGGGCGTTACGTCCCTTTGGTGAGGGTTTGGGAGCAAAGCTCCCATCGTCCCGATATGCATACAACCGGAAAACCGGTCAAATATTTAGGCAAAGGAAAATTGGGATTATTCGCATGCAGGATTCAATTGTCATCAAAGGGGCGCGTGAGCACAACCTAAAAAACGTCACGCTCTCGCTGCCCAGAAACAAGCTGATCGTTATGACAGGGCTTTCCGGCTCAGGGAAGTCCTCTTTGGCGTTTGACACCATTTACGCGGAAGGCCAGAGACGTTATGTGGAAAGCCTTTCCGCTTACGCACGCCAGTTTTTGGGGCAGATGGAGAAGCCGGATGTGGATTCCATTGAAGGGTTGTCTCCCGCCATATCCATCGATCAAAAGAGCACCAGCCACAACCCGCGTTCTACCGTGGGTACCGTGACGGAGATACATGACTATCTCCGGCTTCTGTACGCCCGGTGCGGCATTCCGCACTGCCCCAACTGCGGCAAGCCGATTTCCCGCCAGTCCATCGACCAGGTGGTGGATCAGGTCTTGTCTCTGCCGGAAGGGACGCGCATTCAGGTCATGGCGCCGTGTGTGCGCGCCAGAAAGGGCGAGCACCAGAAGCTTCTTGACCAACTGCGTAAGGATGGGTATGTGCGCGTGCGGGTGGACGGCACGCAGTACGATATCGGCGATGTTCCGGCGCTTGATAAAAAATTCAAGCATACCATTGAGGCGATCGTGGACCGCCTTGTCATCAAACCCGGCATCGAAAGCCGCCTGACGGATAGTATAGAGACTGCGTTTGCGCTCGCAAACAATCTTGCATTGGTGGATATTATTGACGGAGAGCCAATGCTCTTCTCCCAGAACTATGCCTGCCCGGATTGCGGCATTAGCATGGAGGAACTTTCTCCTCGCATGTTCTCTTTTAATAACCCCTTTGGCGCATGCCCGACCTGCACAGGCCTTGGCACGTTATTAAAGGTTGACCCGGACCTTATCATACCCGATCCTGCGCTTTCTTTGGAACAGGGTGCAGTCAGCGTTTCGGGATGGCACAGCGATGCGCACGAGAGTATCGCCTATATGTATTTTAAGGCGCTATCCGAAGCATATGGGTTTTCCCTGCATACGCCGGTGAAGGACCTGCCGGAGAAGGCGCTTAACTCGATCCTCTACGGCACCGGGAAGGAAAAGTTGCATATCGTCTATTCCAAGGAATACGGCTCGGGTACGTTTGACGCTCCGTTTGAGGGCATTATCAACAATCTTGAACGCCGCTATAAGGAAACGCAGAGCGATTACTCCAAGCAGGAAATCGAGGCGTTCATGTCCAACACGCTCTGCCCGCATTGCCACGGCAAGCGCTTAAAACCGGAAAGCCTTGCGGTTACGGTGGGAGACAAGAATATTTCGGAATTAAGCGAGTCCACCATATTGGGGGCGCGCGCGTTTCTGGGAAACCTCACGCTTTCTTCCTCTCAGCAAATGATTGCCGAGCAGATATTAAAGGAAATCGACGCCCGCCTTGGCTTTTTGGTGGATGTGGGGCTTGATTATCTCACGCTTTCACGCGGGGCAATTACGCTTTCGGGCGGTGAGGCGCAGCGCATCCGTCTGGCCACGCAGATAGGCTCCGGACTTGTGGGCGTCTTGTATATTCTCGACGAACCCAGCATTGGGCTGCACCAGCGGGACAACGCAAGGCTTTTGAATACCCTCAAGCACATGCGTGATATCGGCAATACACTCATTGTCGTCGAGCATGATGAAGAGACCATGCGCGAGGCAGATTATCTGGTGGACGTTGGCCCCGGCGCGGGAGAACATGGCGGGCATATTGTGGCTGCGGGCGAAGTGCAAGAAGTCATGGCCTGCAGCGAGTCCATTACCGGACAGTTCTTAAGCGGCGAGCGCAGCATACCTGTTCCGAAGGAGCGCAGGAAGCTCAACGGAAAATGGCTGCATGTCAAAGGGGCGCGCGCGCATAACCTCAAAGAGATCGATGTAGATATTCCGCTTGGCGTATTCACGTGCGTCACCGGCGTTTCCGGTTCCGGCAAATCGAGCCTGGTCAACGAACTGGTGAAAAAGACGTTGCTGCGCGACCTCAACCGGGCTCGCGTACGTCCGGGAGACTGTGACGGCATCACGGGTATTGAACATCTTGATAAAATCATTGATATTGACCAGAGCCCCATCGGCAGGACGCCAAGGAGCAATCCCGCGACGTACACGGGTCTGTTTGACCTGATACGCGAGGTGTTCGCCATGACGCCGGACGCAAAGCTCCGGGGCTATACCAACGGACGCTTTAGCTTTAATGTCAAGGGCGGGCGCTGTGAAGCGTGCCGCGGAGATGGTATATTAAAAATTGAAATGCACTTTTTGCCGGATGTCTACGTCCCCTGTGAAGTGTGCGGAGGGAAGCGCTATAACCGTGAAACGCTTGAAGTCAAATATAAGGGCAAATCCATTTATGATGTACTGGATATGACGGTAGAGGAGGCACTCTCGTTCTTTTCGCCTATTCAGCGCATTGCAAGGAAGCTTCAAACGCTCTATGACGTAGGGCTTTCCTATGTCAAGCTGGGCCAGCCCTCTACACAGCTTTCGGGCGGCGAGGCGCAGCGCGTCAAGCTTGCCGCAGAGCTTTCGAGACGGGATACTGGAAGAACGCTCTATTTGCTTGACGAACCCACAACAGGGCTCCATATGGCGGATGTGGAACGGCTACTGGAGATTTTGCAGCGCCTTTGCGAGGGCGGAAGTTCCGTGCTTGTCATAGAACATAATCTCGACGTCATCAAGACTGCGGATTATATTATAGATATGGGACCGGAAGGCGGAGACCGGGGCGGCCAAGTCATCGCTTCGGGCACGCCTGAGGTCGTTGCGCGTGCCGAGGGAAGCTATACCGGGCATTACCTCTCGCGCGTACTGCAGCTATAAAGAAGGCAAGCCATCTCCACCCAATAACTTGATTGAGGAAAGATCGGGGGTTACACGTATGGCATTTACAATGGAACGGTGGCATTCCGCCGTTGGGCAGCGGTTTGCAGTACGTAAATACAAGACAGAGCCGGATGAAAGCGATTTTGACGCGCTGTATGCACAGGCGGAGCAGCTTTCCGCACGGGGTGTCCGCATATTGATCGGCCATGAGTCCAAGGTATTTGCGCCTATCCTGCTTGGCGCGGGGCGCATCAAAGGCACCGGATGGTTCGCGGCGTTTGTGCAGGATCAGGAAGCCGATGACCGGACGGTCGGTTACCTTGGCGAAGCATTTGTGCTGGAGGCAACCGCCATGGGCCTTGGCACCTGCTGGCTTGGAATGTATAACAAAAAAGCTGTGGCGTCGGCAGTGCAATTAAAGCCCGGCGAGGAGCTGACCTGTATTACGCCATTGGGTGTAAGCGCCGAAAATTATGCCGCTCGTCCCAGGCGCGCGCTCGATAAACTCACCGGGTTATCACAGGAGGAACTCCAGCTTTTGCCGGAATGGCAGCAGCGCGCGCTTGAATGCGCCCGGCTTGCCCCTTCGGCCACCAACGCCCAGCCCTGGTTGTATATCGTGGAAGGCGAAAACATCCGCGTGCGCAATACCGGCAATAATTTTGGGTACGGTATGATTGACTGTGGGATTACCATGCTGCATTTGGAGCTTGGCGCAGCCCACGGCGGCGTTGCGGGCGAATGGAACTTTGAGGAGGACGACGCCATATTCATGCCTACCTCCTATGAAAATTAAGCGCCTTACCGGCGCTTTTTCTGTTTCCTGAGACATCCTGAATCGGCTGTGTGAAAGGAGGACATTATGGAGTTTTTGCGTGCGCTTGCTCAGATCCGTACGCCGTTCTTTGACAGCGTGATGGGGTATGCCACGTACTTGGGCGATGAAACGGTGTTTATGGCGGTGGGATTGATCGTCATATGGTGCGTTGATAAGAAATGGGGGTTCCGCCTGTTTTATATGGGCTTATTGGGCACTGCGCTCAACCAGCTTTTAAAGGCCGTGTTTCTGTTGCCCCGCCCCTGGGTGCAGGATCCGTCGTTTTCCATCGTGGAAGCGGCGAGGGAGGGGGCGACAGGGTATTCCTTCCCAAGCGGGCACACGCAAAGCGCGGTCATGCTTTTTGGCGGCGTTGCCATGTGGCTCAAAAAGCGATGGGCCACTGCGGCTGCTGTGGGTATTATTCTGCTCACCGCGTTTTCACGGATGTATCTTGGCGTACACACGCCGCTTGATGTGGGCGTTTCCCTGCTTGCGGGGTTGTTGATGCTCTTGCTGATGCATTTCGCGTTCCGCTATGCGGACAGCGGCAAGCGCGCCGTCTATGTGCTCGGCGGCGCTGGTATGCTGTTTTCGGTTGCCGTCATACTTTATCTTTTGCTCGCGCCTGCCACTGCCGCCAATGTTGCGGAGTTCGACGCGCACGGCAGGGAAAGCGTATGGTCACTCGTAGGCGCGATGCTGGGGCTTTTGGTGATCTGGCGGGTGGACGACCGATACCTCCATTTCCCGGTAAAGGCGGTATGGTGGGCGCAGATACTCAAATGTCTTGGCGGACTTGCACTTTTAATGGCTGTACGAATCGTTTTGAAAGCGCCGCTCAATGCTCTGTTTATGGGGGATGCCGCCGCGAACGGGCTTCGGTATTTTTTGATGACGATCATCGGCGGGGCGGTTTGGCCAATGACATTCCGGTTCTTTTCGCGGTTGGGGACATAGCCGAACGCCGCCTGTGGCGGATACAGTGAGGCGACGTCCCAGTGAGCAAGGGAGTATTACGAGCGCTTTGCCGCGATGTAATACGACCATTGTGAACTGTGGGTCGAGGGTTAAGGCCTAGCCTATAAAATGACCGCAGATAGAGCTTTGTAAGCTTTACCTACGGCCTTTGCTTTATGGCAGCAGCCCCCAGCCCTTTGTCAATGCGCGGGTGGGAAGATACCCGTGCGTTCCCCAGACTTCCACTTCCGCATATCCTTCCGGTCCGTAGGAAAGCACCTGCGCGGTTGTGTATGTGGGCACTTTAAAAAGACGCGTCTTGCTGTCCCTTGGTACGGCCATGAGGTAAGTGGTGTATTTTACAATATCGGCGTCAGGCGTCGATTCCAGAATGCCTTGTTCAAACGTCAGGTAGGCGGTTCTTAGATATCCTTCCCTTTTTTTATACTTCACCTTGCACCATGGGTCGCCAAGCTGCAGCACTTCAACGGGCGTGTCGATGGGCAGCTTCGCAATGCGCCTGTCGTTAGAACCGTTTCCGCTGCGCAGATCCGCATCCTCAAGGACCGTCCATGCAGTCAAATTGGGCAGTTCTTCCGTATCGTAAATGCCCTTCTGCATGGCGTCGTATTCATGGAAGGACAGCTTAGATCGCAGCTTGCGTTTGAGTGCGGAGTTCGGCTTTTCGGTTGTGGACACATTGACGATGGTGCCGGGGCAGGCATAATAATAAAGCCACTTCGCGTCCTCAACGTACAGGCGCACACACCCGTGGGACACGTTTTCCCCCAAATGCCGGTACGGGTACGATTGCAGCGCGTCTGCATTGCGGTGGGAAAACATGATGGAATGAAAGTAGACGCTTTCCACAATCTGCGTCCAATACCGCGCATATTCGCCGGAGAAGTTGGCAAACTTTCCAAAGCGTTCTCTGCCGCCAATTTTCCAGATACCGCGCGGCGTAGGCGTTGCGACATCTTCCGGATCCTCGGGGTCCAGTTCCGTGCGGCCTGTGGAGCATAAAAATCTGCGCACAATGCGGGTATACTCGCCCGCATCGTCTTTTTCATACACGGTGACAATCTGATTTACGGTATCGAGCAAAATGTAGTATTTTTCCGGATCCGTGTTTTTCAATTCGTCACGCGCAGCGGCGTTGCGGGGAAACCCTGCAAGCGCAGCAAACAACGCAACAATAAAACATAGAACGCGCATCCTCACGCGCTGCTCCTTTCGGGGCGGCTTTTTGTTTTACAGGGAGTAAACGAACTCCCGCGCTAGCCAAAGCCGCCGTTAGGAAGTTTTATTTTTTACGGTTACACCCGTACCAAAATTGGTATGCTAACGGTATGCGTCCTAGAAGAAAGAAGAGCACAATCCGATTTTTGGCCTTTCTCATGGCCTTTTTGCTTTGCGGCTGCGCAAGCCTCATGCCGCGCAAGTTTATCAATACGCCCGCCCAGGAAGAAAAGCCCGCGCCCGTGAATAGCCCTGCGCCCGCATCTACACCCGTGCCCACACCTGCACCTGTGCGGATTCCTGCTGTACTGTTTCTGGCGGATTGCGAGAAAGAACAGGCACAGCACTATATCAACAGCCTTATGCTGGCGCTCCAGGGACAAAACTGGTATTTGGTGGAGTGTTATTCGCCTGAGGGGTATCCGGAAGCAATTCCTGCAAACGCGTATGACGGTGTGCTTGTGTTGCGTACCCAAGCAGATACTTCGCTTGCCCCGGTCAAACGGTTCATTACACAGGATACGCCTGTATCCATTGTGGATTTGTTCCCGGAAGGGCAAGCGCCGGAGCATGCGTCGTATTTCTGGTATGAACAGGAGGATGTGGAGGCATATGCCCTGGATGTTGCGCTCAACTATCCTCCACATGATGCGCCTGTGCGTATGCTTGCCCTTTTTACGGAAAAAGGAAGCACGGGGCACGAAGCGTTTTTTGCTGCGGTTGAAGAGGGAAAGATACTGCCCAAAGGAACATTTTATGCAGGCAAAAAGACACAGCGTGCCAAAGAATTTGTGGAAGAGCAGCTTGATGAGTATGTGGAGGGGACGATAGACGCCGTATATGCGGAAACTCTTCCGCTTGCGCTGGCGGCGCTGATGGCGCTGACGGAACATGGCCGGACGGATATGGAGGTGTTTGCGGTTCCGCAAGGTTCCATCTATTTGCAGCAGCAACTGTTGGAACAATACCTCTTTCCGGTTGCGATGGGCGCGGACCCTGCTGCTTGGGCTTCCCTGCAGGTGACTGCATTAAACGCCATGATGCGCGGGGGCGCGCCCATCAAAAGCGCGTTTAGAACGAGCATAGTATACGCCAAGACCGAATAAGGCGACTCAAAGAAGACTGCGGCATTTTAAAACAAATCTATAACCATTGATTATTTCATATTACAGAAATCGGTATGATTGCGGCATTGGAACTTTTGCTTGAAATCATGTGCCCTTTTGCGCTGAATTTACAGATGACTACGCGCAAAAGCGCATTTTAGAAAAAAAGCGTTGCGCAATATGTTCTTTTGTGGACAAAAAGAAAACTAATTTAAAAAAATAACACTGGACAAGTGCGCGAATGATGATTATAGTATATCATGGGTTTGGATTTGACAATATGCAAGCCGCAAGTAAGAAAACCCCATAACGCGACACTTAAATATAATTATTACTTATTACAAATAAATGCCGGCCACCTCCGGTTCGTATCCTGAAGAGCATTGTATCTCTTGATTTAAATTGATTCCTTTTGCGCTCCAATCAAAAAAGCATACTGGCATCATCCGAAAAGGGCGCATTGACCCATTATTTTACAGGAGGCATACCTATGAACTGGGCAGTCATCTCTCTTTTCGTCTGTGCACTTGCCATCGGCGTCGCGGCCTATTTCTACCGCTGGGTAGAAAAGCTTCCCGCCGGGGAAGGCACCGAACACATCGGTCAACTCATTCGCAAGGGCGCTTTCACATTCCTCAAGCGCGAATACCGTGTTTTGACGATATTCGTCGGAATCGTCAGTGCTCTGTTGATCCTCTTCTTCCCCAAGCCGATCTGGGAAGGTGAATGGACC
>JAEXTB010000325.1 GCA_023453725.1 Bacillota bacterium
GCCCCAGGATTGGAACACCGTAAACCTTGCAAAAGAGCTTATCAAACGAAATATTCTCGTAATCAGCGGCGGCTGCGGGAACCATGCGCTCGAAGTCGCAGGGCTGTGCACCCTTGACGCCGCCAATCAGGCAGGCGATGGCTTAAAAGCAGTATGCACTCTATTAAAAATTCCGCCCGTGCTCAGCTTTGGTACCTGCACGGATACCGGCAGGATGTCCATGCTGGTTACGGCGCTGGCAGAGCATTTGAATGTTGATGTTCCGGATTTGCCGATTGCGGTAACCGCGCCTGAATGGATGGAGCAAAAGGCGACCATAGACGGCGTTTTCGCCGTCGCGTTCGGGGCATATACCCACTTGTCGCCAACGCCGTTTATTACCGGCGCGCCGAATTTGGTAAAGCTACTGACACAGGATGTGGAGGGTTTAACAGGAGGCAAGATTGCGTTAGGAGATGACCCCGTGCAGGTGGCTGAGGGCATTGAAGCACATATCAATACGAAAAGGGCAAAGCTGGGATTAAAATAGCCTCCGGATGCGAAGCTCTATGGGGGGAGCGTTTGCTCCCCCTTGTGATTTACCGGTCAACCCGCTATTTTCTACGAATCATCAGTGCCGCGAATACTCCGTTGACGGCAAAGAATACGGATGCCGTGACCATTCCAGTTCGCATATCGTTCAGAGACATCACAAACGCAACGATGATCGGGGACAAAATTTGTGCAATGGTTTTAAATATCATCAGAATACTTGTAGAAAAGCCGGTCTCTTCAGGATTTATGGCTGCTCCTTCGCTAAGCGACATCGGAATGCAGGAGCCGCTCGCAAGGCCGGTAATTCCGCAGGCGATGCACATGGCCAGCGGAAGATTGATTGCCAAAGCGACTGCCCAGGTCGCCGCCGAAATAAAAGCGCCCCACGCCATAATCTGGCTCGTCTGCAAAGGAAGAAGCGGAGCGCAAAAGCGGCTTATCGTAGTTGCGATCCAGAAAACGGATAAGCATACTGCCGCAATTTCCGGATTGTTGAATGTTACAAAGACATACCGGATTGTCCAGACGATGATGCCGCTCTGGGCAGCCGCTCCGAAAAATATGCAGCAAAGCAAATATACGTAAAACTTATTGCGGAAAAACGCCTTAACGTCGGCCGGAGTAAGCCTTGGTTCAATCCGGCTTGCAACGCTTACCCTTGTTTTCATATGATGCGTCACGAACGCAAACTGCGCAATCAAAAGCATACAGGCGACGCCAACAATGCCGTATATCGTGCGCCATTCAAATTGCTTTAAAAGCCTTTGCAAAAGAATTGGCGTGAGAACACCGCCTATTCCAAATATGCCATGCAGAAACCCCATGTGTCTTGATGTGTTGCCCGGATTGAGGTCTGCAAGAAAAGAGCTCTGGCATGAGTCGGCTGTACCGTGCCCAAATCCCATGACAAAGCAGGCAATTAAAAACATTGTAAACGGCATGGGGATGCTTTTTGCAAGCAGCGTTGCGGAGGCAAGAAATCCGCCAACAATAATAATCTGAGTCTTTTTAAATTTTCCCTGACAGAGGATGGTGGCGATTAGGGCAACCAGCGCGCCGATGCTGATCATGCTGCTCATCAATCCCTCCCGCGTGCCTGAGAGGGAGTAACTTTCAATAATGTCACTGAGCAATACTGCAAGTATACCGGACCATAACGCCGTCGCTACAACAGATAGTTTCAAAGATGCATTGTATATTTTAAGATCTTTTGGAGACATATTTTTTCCTTCTTTTCCTAAAAGAGAAGTGACAGAAGGGCATATTTCCGCCTTCCTGTCACCATAATGTGAAGCGCTTTGATCAGGCCGTGGGCTGCTTCCGGTGGGCAATCCTGTTTCTTACAACAGAGTCCATCAATACCGTAACAATGATCAGCACACCGATAATTGCGTCCCTCCATTCGCTGGGGACGGAGAGCAAGTTCATGCGCAGACGGCTGAATATCCGCCGCTGGGCGCGCGGTCTTCAAAATACAGAATGAGATCCAGTTTGCATTCCTGATCCGAAGTATTCAGTACACAAATCGATTCATGGCTGACATAATGCCCTTCGGACGTCAGTTCCGGCCAATACATATCCGGTATCAGCCATGTTGTTTTGCCGATGGCTTCCATTATTCTGCTGCTCCTTCAAGATTAGAAGATATCCATAGCGCGCTGCACTACAGCGCTTGGTATTATCGGTTGGATAGGACGCTGCTTTCATACGCTTTGACCTGTCCGATCCAATCGCGTCCCACCGGAACGCGGAGATCATGCAGTAGTAATCCCACACGGGTGCGAACGGGAGGGATTTGTTTTCTTCCAAGAGTGCCAGCCGTGATGTATAATCGCCCGCACGTTCCGCATTGCGCCCGTCTTGAAACGATGTCAGATATGCGTTCAGCAATGCTTTTCTCGGATTACGGGTACCGATCACCCAGGCTGCAATGCGGTTGATGGAAGCGTCAAAATAGTCCAGCCCAATGTGTACTTTGTTCTCGTACCCGTTGTGGATGATCTCGTCCATAATGTGCTGAAGCTCATCATCCCAAATGACCACATCGCTGTCCCAGCGTACGCCGCGGCTGACATGGAGCATGATGCCTTCTACAAAAGGCGCGATTGCAGTCAGTTTGGAGGCAATGAACTCGGTTGGATGAAAATGCCCTGCATCCAAGCAGACATACTTGTTGTTCTTCATGCAGTAATTGAGCGCAAATTCGTGGCTTACTACCGTATAGCTTTCAATGCCAAAGCCAAAGAGCTTGCTTTCCAAAGAATCCACTTCGTATGCCGGATCAATCCGTTCAGAAAAGATTTCATCCAAAGAGGCAATCATGCGAAGACGCGGCGCCGCCGTATCGGCGGGAATATCCTTGTAGCCGTCCGGCATCCAGAAGTTTGTGATGCATGGCGTGCCCAAGCGTTTTCCAAACTCGGCGCCGATTTCGCGGCAGCGCTTTCCGTGTTCCACCCAGAATTTCCGCTTGCCCGCATCCGCGCTTGCCAATGAAAAATCGCCGTCCATTGCAGGATGAGAGAAGAATGTAGGATTAAAGTCCAGCTGAAAGCCGTGCTCCTTTGCCCAATCCACCCAATTTTGAAATAGTTCAATGGTATAGGCGTCGCGGTCCACTTTTTTTCCGTTGGGCTCCGCGTTGCAGGAATGCAGCCCGATACGTAGCTTGCCAGGAATAAGTGAGATCGCTTTTAAAATATCCTCACGCAGTTCATCGGCGGTACGCGCCCGCCCCGGATAATTGCCGGTGGTTGCAATTCCGCCCGTCAATGGTCCGGTGCCATCAAATCCAATCAGATCGTCCCCCTGCCAGCTGTGCATGGTGATTGGCACTGCATCCGCAAGTTTGATGGCGGCATCGGTATCAATGCCACGGGTCGCATATACTTCTTTGGCATATTCATATCCCTTGATAATCGTTTGCTCGTTCATGATAACTCCTTACTCCCGATGTATCGCCGTTACTTCCAGTACACGAACTTCTTGAGTTGAGCAAACTTCTCAACGATGTCCTCTGGTATCGGCTTTTCCATACAAGCAACGCATTCGTTCAGATGATCCATGTTGTCAAAGGAGGCGATGGGAACACACGGGAAGCGTTTTTCCGCCATGAGATACATGTAGGAAAGATCCATGTAGGAGTACCTTCCCTCCGCCACAACTGCCTGGGCAAGCCGATAAATAGCGTCATTGGACGGGTTTTCATAGACATCCGTAACACCCGCAGGCAGTTGTTCCCCCGCTGCCCTGCGCGCAAAGTATCCTTTGGCAATGGACATATAGGCCATGGCGTTCATGCCGGAATCCGCGTGGTACGCGCGGGTCTCCTCGTCCATCAGGATAAATGTCTTATCGGGAAGATTGTAGAAGTTGATATCCGCCAGGCTCCACATCAGCTGATTAAATGTGAACCCCTGAAGGCCATGCGCTTTGCAATAGGCCTGCGCCTCTTTGATACGGGGCAATGCCCAGTTTGAACAGCCGTAATATCGGATTTTTCCGCATCTGCGGGCGTTTTCGAGACATTCCATAATTTCCGCAACCGAAGTGTTGGGATCGTCGCGGTGCAGAAAATACACATCAATATAATCTGTGTTCAAATATTCGAGGCTTTCATGAATATCCTGTTCGATGCACTTCCGGTTTACACGGGGGATATGCATGTAACCCCAGTCGGGATGCGCGCCCTTGGTGGCAAGAATGAACCGATCACGGCGGCCGTTTTCTTTGATCCACTTGCCGATGACCCGTTCGCTTATGCATTTGGGGCCATCGCCCCAATCGCCGTAGATGTGGGCGGTATCTAAAAAATTGCCTCCCGCATCCAGAAACTTGCTGATTTGCGCCTTGGCGTCCTGCTCGGACATTGCGGTGCCATAGTTGACAGTGCGGCACCGGCCATGTTGACTTTAAGGCTGCGCTACATACCTGCTGGCAGCTTGGCGTACGCCGGTATGTAACCGAAATTTGGTATCACGGCAGTGCGGCATGGCGCGATGATATAAAGAAAGCCGCCGCCCTTGCCCGCGATATCCTGCAGCCGCTGGACCATCCCGCGTGAAAATGAAACCGCAATTAGGGATTACTTGTCTCTTAATCGTAATGTACGCACCCACATACTCCACACAAACGGGTTCAGCAGTTCGGGAAACCCGTCCACAATTACTGTCTTACACCGGGAAAGCGAAAGATTTTGCTTCCCCGGTTTTATTTTTGGGGCGCTGCAGGTGAGGTTTGCTTGCCCATCCTCATTTTGGTACAATTCATTTTAAGTAACGATATGAGGTATTCGCAATGCTGATTGAACAGACGCAAATGAAAGACGTCTTAAAAGGTAAGACAGTGCTCCTGACCGGCGCAGGCGGCGGGATAGGCTTTGAGGCGGCAAAAGCGTTTGTTTATATGGGCGCAAACGTAATCATTGCCGAGGTGCACGAAGATAGAGGCCGCCGGGCACAGGACGAAATCAACCGCTGCTTCGATACAAATCAAGCAGTGTTTTACCAGATCGATATCGCAGACCAGGCGCAGATAAACGCGCTCTATGGTTTTGCAAAAGAGAAATACGGATTTGTGGATGTTGTATTCAACAACGCCACCATTACGCCTATGGGCGCGGTGGACGCCGTGGATATTCGGGATTGGGACAACAGCTATGCCGTCAATCTGCGTGCTCCCGTGCTGCTCACGCAGGCATTTTTACCGGATATGAAGAAGCAGAACAAGGGAACCATCGTATTCGTCCCATCTTCTGGCGCGGCGCCCTACATGGGTGCATATGAGGTCTTTAAAACCGCGCAGGTGGAATTGTGCAATACGATTGCAGGCGAGCTGGAGGCAACGGACATTCACACCTATTCCATCGGCCCTGGGCTGGTCAATACACAGACGGCCCAAAGGGCGATTGAACAGGTTGCTGCTCTTATGGGGATGTCTCTCCCGGAATTTTATGGAATGAACCAACAGCACATATTGGACGCCGAGTACGCGGGCGTAGGGTTCGCGCTCTCTGTTGCGCGTGCAGACCAATACAGCGGGCAGGAGATCAGTTCCATACAGGCGCTCATTGACGCAAAAGTTCTGCAGCGGCAGCCGGAATCGCCACAGGAAGCCGCGGGGCTGGACTGGGAAGTGGTTACGCCCCATATTGCGCACGTTATCGCCGTATATCAGGAGCAGTATTCCGGCTGGTTGAACCGGAATGTGTTCGAACGGCAATGGGTACTGCGTGATTTCAAAAAAGAGGTGAACCTGCCCGCCGAGCAAATGTTCCATGAAATGAAAGCATTGCAGCTCGCCGCCGAACAAAAAGATGACGCAGCCGTGTGCGCCAAAAAAGATCTGCTTACCAGTTTGCAGGGCTATTACAGGCACCAATACAAGCTTATGATGGGGTATGAGAAGAACGCAGCAACGCGCGAAGAAAACGGAAGGATCATTTCAGGCTGGATTGAAGAACTCCAGATCCTGATAGATCACATATAGTAGAACACAGGCGATGCCTGCTCCATTTCTATATCATCGAGGCCACATCCCCCATAGTTTCTTTTGCTGAATTTACAGTATAAAACCCGGGATCGTCAAGCCCATATGCGCTTGAG
>JAEXTB010000191.1 GCA_023453725.1 Bacillota bacterium
ACGTTCTATACATTCCGACTGCTCCAAGCAATCAAGGGCTTTGAGACCATCAACAAATGGGCGTCCTTTCACCATGAAAAGCTCAACGGCAAAGGGTATCCGTTCCATTTAAAGGACAACGAAATCCCGCTGGGTGCGCGTGTGATGGCGGTGGCGGACATATTCACAGCCATTACGGAGGACAGGGCATACCGAAAAGGAATGTCGCCCGAGCAGGCGGTCAGGGTGCTCAAGCAAATGGTAGCAGACAGATCAATTTGCCCATATGTCGTCTCACTTGTGCTGGACAATTTCACCATGCTCAATCAACTTCGCATGGAAGTGCAGTCGGAAGCGGATATGGACTACAGAATTACCGTACAGTCGGTTTCATGAGACAATTCATGATACTTCGGATTTTGTCACAGGCATGTACAATTATGACATCATGCGCTTGTCTGTTGTGCAACGGTGAGGGGCATACTATAATTTCCTTAAGCAGCTAGAGGAGGGATTGTATGCAAAAGGCGCCGCACATTTTGATTTGCGATGATCAGCGGATCATTCATGAGACGCTGGGCATTTATCTGGAGAACGAAGGGTTCACCTATGCTTCTGCTTTTGACGGCATACAGGCGCTTGACATGGCGGAAACGGAAAAGCCCAGCCTGATTATATTGGATCTGATGATGCCCGGAAAATCCGGCGTTGAGGTCTGCAGGACATTGCGCATGACGAGCCATGTGCCCATTATTATGCTCACCGCAAAAGGGGAAGAGATTGACCGGGTGCTTGGGCTGGAACTTGGGGCGGACGACTATATTGTAAAGCCGTTTTCCGCACGCGAGGTGGTAGCGCGCATCAAGGCGGTGCTCCGCCGCATCCGAGAGCAGCAGGATACACCGCAGCAGGTGCTTCGGTTCGATAAGCTTGAAATCAATGTGGGCAGCTATGACGTGCGCTATGAAGGAACACCCATACCGCTTACCCCCAAAGAAGTGGAAATCTTACACCTTTTAGCCTCCCATCCGGGGCGGGTCTATGAGCGGGAACAAATCCTTTCCCTTATCTGGGGATACGATTATTTTGGCGATACGCGCGCGGTGGATACGCAGATCAAACGCATCCGCCAGAAGCTTCCGCAGGAAGGCGTGCCGTGGGGAATCAAAACCGTCTACGGTGTGGGTTATAAATTTGAGGCGGGGCAATGAAAAGCGCATTCCTTAAAAAAATTCTGCTCTTTTTGCTGCTTACGCTGTTGATTTCCTCTCTTCTGACCGCGCTTTTGTTCACCTATACGAGCCGCAACGTGTTTGCGGGCATGAAAGCCCGGGATATGGTACCGGCCGCCCTGTATATCAGCGATATTGTGGCCCAATACCAGCGCGGGGAAATCAGCGCACGGACGTTTGAGCGCCTGCTCAACAACGACCAATCCCTATGGGATGCGTCGGTGCTCATATTTGATGAGGCGGGCGGCCTGCTTGCGCGTACGCGAGATACGGACATTGAACGTATTCTCAGTGCGCTTTCCACTTATTTGCCCGACATGCTTACGGGACAGTCGGGCGTGCTTGTCACATCGTCTTCTGAGCTTGGCATCATTGTAGGTACGCCGGTTTCGGGGATGGACGCAAAGATTACTGGCGCGGTATTCCTGACAAAGCCGCTCAATGAAGTGAATGCCGCTTTAAGCGGCCTCAACAGCGCGCTTCTGATCAGCCTTCTGATTGTCTCGCTTGCCACCATACTGCCCGCGTTCTTTGTCTCCCGCAGCATTTCAAGGCCGCTTCTGCAGATGTCCCAGGCCGCCCGCGCGATGGCCTATGGGGACTATTCCGTAAAGGCCTATGAAAAAGGGGATGACGAAATTGGCGTATTGGGGAGATCACTCAATGAGCTTTCCGCCGCGCTTGCAAAAACAATCGGCGACCTTGTATTGGAACGCAACCGCCTGCGCAATGTACTTAACGGCCTCAAAGAGGGCATTGTGGCCGTTGATGAAACGGGCCAAGTGACACACTGCAACCCGTCCGCGGAGCGGCTGCTGCATACGGATGCGGAGGATGCACAAAGCGCCCTCAAACAGCTTGAACTGCTGTGGCCTGAGGTTGGCACGTTGATGCAAACGGGGAATTCGGCCTCGCGCACGGTATCTGCGCAAGGCGCGCAGCTGCGCGTAACTGTGACCCAGCTTGCCGGGCCGCAGGAACGGATGGCGGGCGCCGTTACCATGATACAGGATGTCACGGAGGAAATGCGGCTGGAGCAGACGCGCAGGGACTATGTGGCCAATGTCAGCCATGAGCTGCGCACGCCCATCTCTTCCATCCGCAGCTTAGCCGATGCGCTCAACGATGGGCTTGTGAAAAAAGAAGAGGATAAAGCCCGTTATTATGGCTACATTCTGCGGGAAAGCATGCGGCTTTCCCGGCTCATCAATGATCTACTTGAGCTTTCCCGGCTGCAGTCCGGCGGCATGGCGCTCGAAAAGCGCGCGTTCAAACTTAACGAGCTGCTCATGGAGCTGTCCGAGCGGTTTGCAGTGGCGGCGGGGGACAGCGGATTGGCGTTTTCCCTCGAGCTGCCCGAAGGCGAGCAGTCTGTATACTCCAATGAGGACCGCGTGGAACAGGTGCTTGTTGCGCTGTTAGACAACGCCATCAAATATGCGGCGGACGATGGCAAAGTCACACTGAAGGCGGAACAAGACGGAGTCCGGCTGCTTGTGAGCGTATGCAATACAGGCCACATTCCCGAGGAGCATATTGGGCACCTGTTTGAACGCTTTTACAAGGCGGATACGGCGCACGCGGAGCAGGGAACGGGCTTGGGGCTTGCAATTGCAAAAGAGATCATGTCCCTTCTGGGCGAGCGAATCTGGGCGGAAAACTGTGCAGACGAGGCTTGCTTCCGCTTTACGCTAAGGGCAAACTGATTAAACCAAGACATTGAAAGGCGTCCGGTTTTGCCGGACGCTTTTTATGCAAAAAATTAGCAAATATCTGGCTTTTTGTCATGGTGGAAAGCGCTTTGCCTTGACAAGCATAGCCAAAATCCCTAAACTTTTATATAGAACGAGTTGAAAGGGGGTTGGGAATGAGGAAACAGCTGCTGGAAAAATGGAAGGAAGCAGCACAATCCGTTCTGCCGATCAGTGCGATTGTATTATTGTTGCATTTTACCATATCACCGCTGCCTATTTGGACACTTATTCTTTTTCTTGTGGGAACGGCGCTTACCATATTCGGGATGAGCATATTTACGCTGGGTGCCGAACTCTCCATGATGCCCATAGGCGAGTCTATCGGTTCTGAATTGACAAAATCCAGAAAGCTCTGGCTGATTATAGCGGGCGGATTTATTCTCGGGTTGATTGTTACGGTTGCGGAACCCGATTTGCAGGTGCTGACCAAGCAGGTTCCCGCGGTACCCGATCTTGTATTGGTTGTAACGGTCGCAGTCGGCGTTGGCCTCTTTCTGGTACTGGCGCTGCTGCGCATCCTGTTTCAGTTCCGCCTTTCGGTGATGCTTGCCATTTCCTACGCGCTTGTGTTCCTGGTGGCGGGATTTACTGCGCCGGATTTTTTGGCGGTAGGGTTTGATTCGGGCGGCGTGACGACAGGGCCGGTTACGGTGCCGTTCATACTCGCTCTCGGTGCCGGGGTTTCCGCCGTACGCGGCGGAAAGAACGCGGAAGAGGACAGCTTTGGCCTGTGTGCGCTCTGCTCCATAGGGCCCGTGCTCGCCGTGCTCATTATGGGCATGTTCTTTGATTCTTCCGCTTCTGGATATGCATTTGAGACGCCAGAGACCGTGAACGGGTTGGCGGAACTTATCAGCTTGTATGGGAATGGGCTCGCCTCGTTCTTTACCGAGGTAGCCGCAGTACTTTTGCCCATTGTTGTCATATTTATTTTCTTTCAGATCATACGCCTTAAGCTCTCTAAAACTGCGCTGTTCCGTATTCTGTTCGGCATTTTGTACACGCTTGTGGGCCTCACGATATTCCTTACGGGCGTGAACCTTGGGTTTTTGCCCATTGGGAAGCTGATTGGAAAAACAATCGCATCCCTTTCACATAATTGGGTGTTGTATCCGTTAAGTGCCGTGCTGGGGTTCTTTGTGGTGTATGCGGAGCCAGCCGTACATGTGTTGACCCGCCAGGTGGAGGAAATCACAAGCGGTGCAATTTCCAAAAGGATGATGCTGACGGGACTTGGGGTTGGCGTAAGTGCAGCACTGGTGTTTTCCGTGCTGCGGCTTATGACAGGCATTAGCATCTGGTGGTTTTTAGCGCCCGGGTACGTAGTTGGGCTGCTGCTTACGCTTGTTACGCCCAAGATATTCACCGCAATTGCGTTTGACTCGGGCGGGGTAGCTGCGGGCACCATGACAGCGGCTTTCCTGCTGCCGTTTGCGGTGGGCATATGCGATGCGGTGGGCGGGAACATTATGACGGACGCATTCGGCATTGTAGCTATGGTTGCGATGATGCCGCTTATCACAATACAGATTATCGGTATCCTCTATCAATGGAAACTTGCGCGAAACGAACGGCTGGAGCAGGCCGCCCAGGCGCTCACAGAAGAGGAAGAGGAGCCGGAAGCATTTGTTGCGCTCACAGAGGATGTGGAAGTGCTCCCGCTCGAACAAGAAGACGAGCCGCAGGATGCCGGTATAATAGCGGAGGTTCCTGTCCCAGAGATTGATACGGATACCGCAGCACAACTGCAAGGGGATGACTTGCAGGTAGACGTACAAGAAACGGCTACGCAGGCACCGGAAGCGGAAGAAAGTATTGCTTTGGCTGCGGATGGGGAAACACATGATCCGCCGCAGGCCGAGCCTGTACAACTGATGGCTGCAGAAGAAGAACCGGTAGCTCTGCAAAACGGACATCCATCAAAGGAGGAATAGCCATGCCGAATTCGGCTTCACACATACCGCCTCTTGTATTCCTTGCTGCCGTGGTAAACCGCGGCAAAGGGGAAAAGCTTGCAGAGCTGTTTGGCGAACATGGGGTAAAGCTTAACTTTTTAAGCCTAGGCAAAGGTACCGCCGAAAAAAGCATTCTTTCGTATCTGGGTTTGGGGGAGACGGAAAAAGAGGTGCTGTATGCCGCAATGCCATACGCGCTTTCCCGGGAAATGCTCAAACGCCTGGATTGCGAATTCAAGTTGTATAAGCCTGGCAAGGGGATTGCGTTTACAATTCCCATCAATTGCGTTGTAGATGCAGGATCGAAAAAGCGTCTGCTGGGCGCCGTGAACGTGGAGGGAGAAAAAAACATGGAGCAATCCTATCAGCACGACCTAATTGTGATTATTGCAAATCAGGGATATTCCGAGGAAGTCATGGAGGTTGCAAAGGCGGCGGGGGCAACGGGCGGGACCATACTCCACGCCCGCGGCGTTGGGCTGCAGCATGCGGAAAAATTCTTTGGCATCTCCATACAGCCGGAAAAGGAGATGCTCTATATTGTCGCCAACAAGGAAAACAGCCGCAAGATAATGCTTTCTGTCACGGAACAGAAGGGCTGCCATACGGATGCGCGCGCCATCGCGTTTTCTCTGCCTGTCAACGGGGTGGCCGGGCTTTCCACAGGCTTGCCGGACTGTGCGGAAGAAAAATAACGCTTTTGCGGAGGCTGATTTCCTTATACTGCAATCTTTTGCGCTTTTTGTCGCCAACGGCAGGGGGATATGCAGCCGGAATACAAAGCATATGCCTGTTGTATGGTGAAAGGCAGGGGAAATCAAAAGCGATATATACCGTATCCATACAAACTGCGTTATCGTAAAAAAATGAAAAGCGGAGCGAAATAATCGGAAGCTTACCCTTCCAATAGAGGCCGTAATTGGGCATGATTAAGCCCCGGACAGGCGCAAGTTATAGATGGTATGACCGTGGATTTTGAATTTTTCCACGGTCATTTTTTATCAAATCTCGCATGTATGCCATTCTGTTGTTCTACAAATTTTACAACCCCCGTATGCTATACTGTGCCCACCTGAGCGACGGGCGTATTTGAAAGCGCCACAAAAGAAGAGGTAGCCCATGCGGATCTCAATAGAATGGTTCCTGCTGGACAATACGCTGATGAATCTTTGTGTGCTTTTGCTTGCCGCGGCGCTTTCAGGGCTGCGGCTGCGGCTGCCGCTTTCCGCCGCGCTTTGTTTTGCGGGCGGCATATTTGCGCTCCTTTCCCTGTGGGTTTTTCCGGTGCTGCTTACGCCTGTCCCCAAACTGCTGTTCGCCTGCGTGCTGACATTCGGCCTATATGCAGGCGGGTGGCGCGCTTATGTGCGCGGCTTTGCCTGCGTGCTGCTGTGCGCGGCGCTTCTTGGCGGGCTTATGCTGCTCCTTTCGCTGTTGTTTGGGCAGGGAGCGGGCCCCGGCCTGCCAAACGGTGCGCTTGTAGGCACGGTGGAAACCCGTGCGGCGCTAATAACCATTGCATTTGCAGCGCTGCTAACAAGAATACTCCGGGCGCTGCGCAGCGCCGCGCGCACGGGGGAACTGCATGTGCCGCTCCGCTTCTGCCTGGATCACTCGGAACTTGAGCTTGACGCGCTCATTGACACCGGTAACCTATTAAGCGAACCCGTGACCGGGCTGCCCGTTGTGCTTGTATGCTCCACTGCGGCAATCAGGAAGCGGGAGGAAGGATACCCGGTGCGCTATTGCGGAGTCAATGGCGAAGGACTTTTATATGCACGCCGGGCGGAGTCTGCAAAGGTACTCATCGATGGAATCTGGCACGATACGGACATCATGATCGCCCGTTCGCCTGTGCCGATCGTCGGGGCAAAAGCCATTATCGGAAACAACGCGCTGCCGCCGCAAAGCGTATTCAAGCGCAACAATAAGGGGGAAGTACATCGTGCATAGACTGATCGCTTGGCTGTACCGGGTGCTGTTTCGAAGACCCAAGTGCATCTATTATGTTCATTCGGGGGAAACGCTCCCTCCTCCGCTGACGCTGGAGGAGGAGCAGGAATGGATTGACCGGCTGTCGGCCGGGGATGAGCAGGCTCCGCATATCCTGATTGAACGCAACCTCCGCCTGGTGGTATATATTGCGCGCAAATTTGAAAACACCGGCGTATGCATTGAGGATCTAATTTCTATTGGCACCATTGGCCTTATCAAAGCGGTCAACACGTTTGATCCGGATAAGCGCATCAAGCTTGCGACGTACGCTTCCCGCTGTATTGAAAACGAAATACTCATGCATTTGCGGCGTACATGCAGGCTAAAGATGGAAGTCTCTCTGGATGAGCCGCTCAACATTGACTGGGATGGCAACGAACTGCTGCTTTCGGATATTTTGGGCACGGAAGGGGATCTAATCGGCCGGGGCATTGAGGACGAGGTGGACCGGGAGCTCCTGCTAAGTGCGCTCAATAAGCTCACAGCACGGGAACAGAAAATTGTGCAGCTCCGGTTCGGACTAAATTCCGACCGGGAATGCACGCAAAAGCAGGTGGCGGATATGCTGGGAATTTCACAAAGCTACATTTCGCGCCTGGAAAAACGCATCATCAAACGGCTGCGCAAGGAGATCGCGCGCATGGAATAATACTTTTTAATACTTTAATAATATTGAATATATAAGGATGCGCGCCGGATTACCCGGCGCGCATTTATGGATAAAAGCCCGGCGAAGCCAATCTCCGCCGGCGGCTTGTCCTAGACATATTTCTGCATGTGCTTCAACGCATTCTTTTCCAAGCGCGAAACCTGTGCCTGGC
>JAEXTB010000240.1 GCA_023453725.1 Bacillota bacterium
GAGTGCATCCGCAAGGTCAGCGTCCACAATGAGCGGCCCGCGGCTGTTATTGATGATGATCACACTATCCTTCATTTTTGCGATCGCTTCTTTGTTGATCATGCCCCTGGTTTCCGGGAACAGCGGACAATGCAAGGAGATGACGTCCGAACGCTTCAATAGTTCGTCAAGCGCTACATAGGAAAATCCTTCGCTGACTAAGGCAGGGTCCTGGTTGCTGTCGTTTACAATCACTTCCATACCCATCGCCTTTGCAATACGGCCCGTTACCTGCCCGATGCGTCCAAAGCCTATGATGCCCATGGTTTTTCCATACAACTCAATCAGCGGGTAATCCCAGAAGCACCAGTCCTCTTCCGACCATCGCCCGGCCTTAACCTCTTTGTCGTGATGCCCGATATGGTGGCAGATTTCAAGCAGCAGCGCGATGGCGAACTGTCCAACCGCATACGAGCCGTAGGTTGGAACATTGCTGACGATAATGCCGTGCTCTTTTGCAGCCTCAACATCAACAATATTATAACCCGTTGCAAGAACACCGATAAATTTGATGCCGGGGCAAGCCTCAATTGTCTCGCGCGTGATCTGCACCTTATTGACGAATACAGCGTCCGCATCGCCGATATTCGCAACAATATCCTTCTTTGCGGTATCGTCATACACCCTGAACTCACCCAGCGTTTCAAATCCGCTCCAGGAGAGATCCCCGGGGTTTTCCGCATGCCCGTCCAGTACAACAATCCTTGTCATGTAGCCTCCTTTGCCGCGTGCCGCATAAATCATATATTTGAGCGCAATCCGTCATTCTTTTGCGCACTTTTCGTTAAAAACACCATCAAATCCTTTTTCGTCCGATCAGCCCAGACCCTCTTAGTATAACCGTCATTTGGAAAAGAGGCAAACGGTTCCGCCCGCCGCAAGAGGCCCCCCTGCATGTTAGCGACCGCCACTATACAAAGCCTTTTCTTTTGCAATATAATAAAGTATACTTTCATGCATACTTTTGTCTGTAAATGGAGGCCCGTAATGGAAGGGAAAAAACCAAAGATAAAAATTATGAAAGACGGGCCGTATGTAGTAACGGGCGGCGTTCCTCTAAGCGAAAAGAACATTCGGGGGATTGGGCGCAACTACATCTATGAGGATGGAAGGACCCTGCCGCAGGCGGAAACATATACGTTATGCCGCTGCGGAAAAACCAAAAACCCACCCTTTTGCGATGGCGCGCACAAAGATTGTGCGTTTGACGGTACAGAAACGGCCGAAAAAGAACCGTTTACAAGCCGCGCCAAGGTGTATGAAGGCCCTACGCTTACCATGCTCGATGATGGGCGCTGTGCATTTGCGCGCTTTTGCCACACCTATCAGGGCGACGCCTGGGAGCTTGTGGAACGTTCCGACCACCCCGCTTGCAAGGAGCTTGCCATCAAAGCAGCCACCGAATGCCCCGCGGGACGCTTGGATATTATCGATAAGGATACAGGGAAGACAATAGAACCGGAGTATGAACCGGCGATTGAGGTGTTGCAGGACCCGGACCGGAAAGTGAGCTGCGGGCTGTTTGTAAAGGGCGGCATCCCCATTGAAGGAGCGGACGGTGAAGTGTATGAAATACGCAACCGCGTCGTACTTTGCCGCTGCGGTTATTCTAAAATAAAGCCGTTCTGCGATTCTCTGCATGTCATACGCGGATATCTGGACCGAAAAAAACGTTGGTTTGAATAGCTGTCGAAAAAGTGACTAGTCACTTTTTCGAGTTTGCTCCGTAAAGGCTGACGTAACAGCCCTTTACGCAAGGTGTCCCATCTGACGCACAGGCCGCCAGATGGGACGCTTTTGTTTTCATTTGAGCAGTGTATCTGCATGCCCCTATAAAACAGAAAAAACAGCCGCGTGTCAGCGGCTGTTCCTAGGCTGCTACCAAGTATATAAGCTGTTATGACAGCCTGGAAAAATGCTCGACCGCCTTTGCAAAGTCGGCAATGGTCTTTTCGGCGTCGCCATGCTCAATTCCATCCCGCACGCAATGGTTCAGATGGCCCTCCAGCACAATCTGCCCCACCTTGTGTAGCGCCGATTTCGCGGCATTGATCTGGATGAGCACCTCCTCACACGGGACGTCATCCTCCACCATTTTATCTATCGCGTTGATCTGCCCCGCAATTTTCCTGAGCCTGCGGTGCAGGTTATCATGATCCATGCATTGCTTCATGTCGTATTTCTCCTTGCTCTGCGCGTTGTATACGGATGTATGTAGTATGCCGCCTGTCCGCGCCATTTGTCAACATATGCCGCATGTTTCCCTGTTTCATATAGGTAAGAGGCGGTTTATTTTTACGGTAAGTTATTCTCAAAGAAAGGAAGCCCTATTTTAATAGGCGCGGAAAATAGAAATGAAAAAGCATCCAATTGTTTTAAGCATACTGCTCGTGCTCGTATTGACGGCGTTTGGCTGTACGCCGAATGCAGCAGCAGAACCCGCCGCATCCACAGAACCGGAACTTGTGCTCACATTGGAGGAGTTAAGCCAGTACAACGGTAAAAGCGGCCAGCCCGCATATGTGGCGGTAGATGGCGTTATCTATGACTTTACCGGCCTTGCCGCCTGGAAGGATGGCGAACACAACGGCTATAGCGCCGGGAATGACCTGACGGATATCATTAAAACCAAGTCCCCGCACGGCGTTTCCAAACTAAACGGCGTGCCTGTGGTTGGAAAGCTGGCCGAAGAATAGCCAAAAGCGCGGGAGCTCTTTAGAAAACAGAAAGAGGTGGAACCATGTATCAAATACTGGGCTACATCAATGTTGCGCTCCTTGTGGTCATCACAGCGCCGTACTGGCTAAAAAAGCTCAATCAATGGCTGTTCCATTGGAAGGGAAAATCCTACCAATCTGCGCTCAAGACGCTTCGCAAGCTCCATAAGCCGTTGGGGATTTCGCTTGTGCTGCTCTCTATTGTTCACGGATATCTTGCGTTGGGAGCGTTCCGGCTGCATACGGGCAGCCTTGCATGGATCATGCTGCTCATTACAGCATCGCTCGGCATTGCGTTCTACCGCCTCAAAAAGGCTCAGCTATTCAAATGGCATAAAGCGTTTGCATTGATTGCAACTGTATTTACGGCGGTCCATCTGCTCTTTCCGGGTCTTCTTTCCCTGTTGCGTGTTCAATAGGGAAACCTGATCAGCTCCGTTTCCTCAATGCAATAATGGTCATGTTCAAACAGCGAGACGCAGGCATCTGTAACCTCAGGAGAGTAAAGCATGCCTGCGTTGTCTTTGATCTCCCGCAACGCCACATCCACCCCGAGCTGCGGGCGGTATGGCCGGTGCGACATCATAGCCTCCACGACATCCGCAACAATAATCACATGCGCTTCGGACATGATTTCCTGTTGTCTGAGCCCGCGCGGATATCCCGACCCATCACACCGTTCGTGGTGCTGGTGTATGGTCTCCGCAAAAATCGGCGGAAGCTCTACGCGGGAAATGAGCTCGTATCCGCGCACGGAATGTTCCCGGATCAACCGCATTTCCATTTCCGAAAGCTTGCCGGGCTTACACAGAATTTCAGTCGGCACAACGATCTTTCCGATATCATGCAGGTACCCGCAGATACGTATCGTCTCTGCCGTCTCGCTTTTCATGCCCATTTTATAAGCGATTGCCGCAGCAATATTGCCGACCCTCCGCTGATGCCCGGCCGTGTACGGATCCCGAACCTCCGTCACAGTCGCCAGCAGCGAGATGATGCTCTGCATGGCATTTGAAAGAGCCCGCGTCTTATTCTCCACGGTCTGCTCAAGTTCTAACTGGTAGAGCTGATTTCTGCGTTCAAGCGCTTTCTTTTCATCCCGCAGGCGTTTAATCTCGTTCGCATGGCCCACCGCCCTGACCAGCTCAAATTTACTCACAGGTTTAACCAAATAGTCATTTGCCCCTGCCTGCACGGCGGTGATTGCGGTATCCACCGTGGGTTCCCCTGTCATGACGATTACCTGGATTTCCTCGGATTTTGCACGGATCTTTTTCATCAGATCTATGCCCGTCATGCGCGGCATAATGATATCCGTTACCACGATATCATAAGATTGGTTCTCCAGTATCTCGCATGCTGTGACCGCATCGGGCGCGGTATCCGCCTCGTACCCCGCGTTCCTTAAAAAAGCGCTTAACGTTGTCCGGATGCTGTTTTCGTCATCCACTATCAATACTCGGCTCATCAAGAACTCTCCCCCCGGAACACTATTTTAATTCCCAGCCATTATCGACTGGCAAAATGACATTAAAACGGCTAAATTTTCCTTCTTCTGTTTCTATTTCGAATTTTCCGTGATGATCTTTAACGATTCCGTGGCTGATGGATAACCCAAGCCCCGTTCCGAGTTCCTTTGGCTTGGTGGAAAAGAAGGGTTCAAATATCTTTTCCTGTACCGAGGCGGGAATTCCTGTGCCATGATCCTCCACCATAAGCCTGATCCACCTGCGGCCATCCTCAAAAAAGTGCACGCAGCGCACGCGTATGATCTTATCCTCATCATATTCCCGGTATTTTTCATTCAGGGCGTCACGCGCGTTTGTTAGGAGGTTCATCAATACCTGCTGGATTTGCTGGCTGCGGCACTTGATATCCGGTATGTTCTCATCGAGCTGTACGTCAAGTGTGATCTGATCCCGTTTGATCACCGTTTTAATGAGCGACATGGTTTGGTTTACAATATCGTATACGCTTGCATAGCTGTGGGACTGCTTTTCCTGCCTTGAAAACTGAAGAAGATTGCGCACGATTTCAGATATGCGCTTGGTCTCGACAAGGATTTCCCGACTATAATTGGAGATTTCCTGGTTTTCACCCGCTTCATCCTGAATAAGCTGCGCGTAGTTCATAATGCCGTTGATGGGATTGTTGATTTCATGCGCGACGCCTCCTGCCAATGTGCCGATGGCCTCCAGCTTCTGCTGCTGGCGCATGTGGGCATCCACTTCCGATTTCTTTCGCTCGAGTTCTTTTCTTTCCGTAATATCGCGCACAAACACAAATCCGCCGTGTACACCGTCAATTTCAATCGGAACGGATTTGAGCTCCACATCCACTTCGCTGCCGTCCAGCCTCAGGTAAACCGCCTCACGCGGGGGAGTTGCATACCCGCTGTGGAGTATCTTCATGCGTTCCTTGATTGCCTGCCTGTGATCCGCCCTGACACGGTCAAGGACGGCTGTCCCAACCAGTTCCTCCGGGGTGCTCGCTCCTAGCAAATGCAGCAATGTCTTGTTTGCGTAGTGGAACTTTCCATCCATTTGGATAAATATGGCGTCGGGCGCTCCATCAATGAGCTGGCGCTGCCTCAGCTCGCTGGCCATAAGCGCATTATTGGCGGACACCCGCTGCGTGATATCATGAATAATCGCATAAATCAGTGAATTATGCTCATACTGGATGGCGCCGGCATACACCTCTACATCCACAATCTCGCCCGATGCTTTTCGGCCTCTGCTCTCAAAATGAACGCTTTGATCTGCCGGAACCTGTGAATTGAAAATTTCAAAATGCTCTGTGATTTCCGGGAAAAGGTCTCTATAGCCGAGCGTCTGAATGACTTCTCGTGGGTACCCATAGAACCTGCACGCTGCCTCGTTTGCATTGATAATATTCCCCTGCTCGGGCTTTAGCAGCAATACAACGGCATGGTTGTCCTCATACAAAGCGCGATACAGTTCGCTTGCCTCCGCCGCGCGGCGGTATGTCTTGTGCCAGCCCAATTGAACCTGCAACAGCCGTGCAATCAAAATGGAAGCAATGGTATGGACAATAAATATGGGCAGACTCGCTTGCCGGAACAATGTCTCCGCTGTGACCCAGGGAAGAAGCATCCAGCACAGCAATGTTACAAGCTGCAGCAGCATCCCAAACCCAAGCATATTGCCGAATGTATTTTTCTTTTTTGAAGAAAACAGCTTTCTCCATACAAGTCCAACGACATTAGATATGAAGAGAATACTTACCCCCGGCATTACGCCAGGGCCGCCAATCAACAACCGGTATATGGACATAATGACAGAGGCCGTTATGGAAGCTCTGCCCCCAAAAACGAACGCGATTACGCCAATGAATACGGAACGGGCATCCAATATGACGCCCGGTAACAGTTCATGCCCGGAATAGATCAGCAGGATACCAGTTGCTCCACAAAAAATACCCATCAGCCAAGCGAATGGAAGTTTAAATCGTTTGGCTGCCGTTTCGCTGATTTCATGCGCTACGCCTATGAGCAACAGTGTAAGCAGGTTGTGGACGATTTCTACGAGCAGGTCCATATGTATGGCTACCTCCCCTTACTTGTCGAACTGTATATAATATATAAATTCGTTAGATTTGCACTATAATTAACTCTACATTTAAAAGTATATAGTTATTTTCCAATAATGGAAAGTGTTTTTAAAAAATCTGTCGCTTTGTGACTCCCACATGGCATATTGCTTCAAAAAGCTGGGGCCTGCCGCACTAATG
>JAEXTB010000281.1 GCA_023453725.1 Bacillota bacterium
CCTACTCATCTAGAAATTACGGATTGACAAGCTCCAGATTATAGAGACCGGCAACACCGTAGCCGTTGATCATAACCAGCGGCGGGACGTTTTTGCCGTCTCCCGCTTCGGGGAAGCTGGTCCACACGCTCTCGTTCACGGAGTGGAACATATCGGGGCGATACATCAGACCGAAGGAAGGAACATCGGTGAGATAGATTTCGTTGATCCTGGTGTAGAGTTCCTTCAGCTTTACGGGGTCAGTCACGGTCGGGAGCTGCTTGATAATTTCATCGGCTTCCTTGTTCACATAACCGCCGTAGTTGCCGATACCGTTGGTTTCAAGCAATGTGAATTCGCTGCTCATGAATTTGCGGATACGCTGCCAGGGCTGGGTCGGGCCGGCGGCGTCGTTCCACATCATGAAGATGTCATAATCGGTCTGTGCGGTATTGAACACGGTGGGAAGGAATACTTCCGCTTCGGGGAAGTTGGTGGTGATGTTGATGCCGATCTTCTGACCGGCGGCGGCCAAGATTTCCATTGCGGCCTGCCAGTCGGTCCAGCCGTTCGGGCAGCAGGCATTGTACTCAAGGTTCTTGCCGTCAATTTCGCGCCAGCCATCGCCATCCTTATCCACGACGCCGGCCTCGTCGAGCAGCTTCTTCGCGCCTTCAATGTCGTTGCCGACCCACTGGAGGGGCTTGAGTTTGTCGTGATCAAGAAGCGCTTGTTCACCGTCGGTGGGGATCATCATGGAACGCGGAGTCTGGGAGAAGGTCGGGCTCTGGTTGGTCATGGCGTTAGCAATGATCGCATCGTAATCGATGGCCATGGCGATTGCCTTACGCACGGCCACGTTATCAAGGCCGAAGGACTTCATGTTGTACCATGCGGTTGGGATGGTGGCGCACACACCGTACGGAGCTTCGTCCATATAGGTGGAAATGGGCAGATTTTGCTTGAGCCAGAGATCCTGAACGTTAGCGATAAAGCCCTGGCAAACGTCGATCTCGCCGGCCGCAAACGCAACCTGCATGGCGTTGTTATCCGCATAGATGGTATGCGCGAGGTACTTGGGTACAGGTGCCTTTCCCCAAACGGCCTTTCCCCAATAGTTGTCATCGCGCACGAGAACAACCTTCTGATCGTCCGAGTGCATGAGCTTGTAGGGGCCGGACGCTACGAAATCATCGCAGAGTGCATTTTTAAAGGCATCCGCATCGCCGGCGGCAGTCGCCTCTACTTTTTCATAGTAGGCTTTCTGCGTGACGTACACTTTGCCGATATACTCAACGAGCATCAGCGGGTTCACGGGTTTTCCCTCGTCGTTGAGCTTCGCATAGATGACAACGGTAGAAGGATCTGTGGCTTCAATCTTTTCGATGAAGTCCTTGTATTCGTTGCCCATGTTGGAAGCGTACTTCACATGCGTTGCAAATGTGTAGGCAACATCTTCCGCGGTTACCGCGGTACCGTCGCTCCACTTCGCAGCGGGGTTGACCTTCACGGTCATCTGAGTCAGGTCCTCGTTCCAAGCATAATCGCCGTCGGCAAGCAGCGGGTACATTTTGCCATCGAGCATGTTGTACATGTACAGCGTCTCGTTCGTAATGATACGGGCGGACGCATTCTGCGTGATTGCCATAGAGTTGTTGGGGTCGGGATTGTAAGGACTCCAGCTTTTTACGGGGCCCCACTGCAGACCGCCGAAATACAGCGTCTCATTGCGGGGCAATTCCGAAGTGGGAGCCGGTTCGGTTGTAACTTCAGGTTCGGGTGCTGCGGTGGGTTCCGCTACGGGTGCGGCGGTAGGTTGTTCTGCAACCGGTGCTGTGGGCGTACAGCCAAACAGCGTCGTGATTGCCATGGATACCGCCAGAACAAGGGCCAAGAGTTTCCATGCCTTCGTTTTCATGACTATCCTCCTACTTTTGCTTTATTGTTATGGCCGCATCATCACGGCCAATCGCATTCTTTGATGTAGAGGACGAACGCCACGCATACCAATATTTTTCTGTTTTAACCTGATGATTTCTCGCTAAGACCGAGCAGGATCGATTACCGGGGCGGTAACACCGCTTTTGGTTGGGACTTCAAAAGATAAAAAGATCGACATCGGTGTCATAAGTTTACTCAAAAGAATTTTCCGGGTAACTTTCGGGTGATTTTGCTTAGAAGACAACACAAAAATACTTTCAAGTATAACCTTGGGATTTTGTGCGCTAGCCATGATAAGTGTCGGATATTTGATTCTGTGGGAAAAACAGGAATTTTCTTAATCGTTTTCGGACTTTTGTAACTCCATTATATTTTTACATGAAATTTCTGTCAAGGAGAAATTTACATGCACTGCTGAAACTTTTTATTTACCGCATTTCCATGTGAGAATAGGACAACCTTACCCCTTTTATATGCTTCAAGCTTTCTTATTATGTATCTTTATATCTAAATTATGTATATTCTTTTTCCATCGTTGACAATTCAATTTCCATTGTTTAGTATGAATTCAAACGATTGCGCACATTTCATACACGTTCCACTTCATAGCCAAGCATCCATCCGTACTCACCCTATCGCTCATCTGTAATAAAAAATGAAAGGTCGTGCGGCTATGCGCAAAGTTACTCTCAGCGGCGCATGGGAACTGCAGATTGTGGGAGAGGGACCGACATTCCCTGCTACGGTACCCGGCTCTGTCTATCATGATCTTCTTGCAGCAGGCTACATGGAAGACCCTTACTGGCGCGACAATGAGATTGCCGCGCTCGCACTGATGGACCATGATTTTGTGTATGAAAGGACATTCACCCTAACACAGGACCTATTCAACTGCGATGCGGTTCTGCTGCGGTGTGAAGGGCTTGATACCGTTGCCTCCCTTACCGTTAACGGTATGTTTGCGGGTGAAGCCTGCAACATGCACCGCATCTATGAATTTGATGTAAAGGCTCTCATACATGCCGGGGATAACCATATCGCAATTACATTCCGCTCCCCTACCCGATACATCAAAGGAGCGTACGAAAAAAGCCGCGCGGACGGTACAAGTGACGCCATGACAGGGTTCCCGCTGCTGCGAAAAGCCCATTGCATGTTCGGATGGGATTGGGGCCCTCGGCTTCCGGATGCGGGCATCTGGCGGAATATCATGCTGCTGGGGATAGAGAGGGCACGTATCGAGGGCGTGTATGTCACGCAAACACACGAAGCGGATAGCGTTACGCTCCATATCCATACGGATGTTTCACGCCTTGCCCCCGCAGAATTCCACGTTAACGTCGCCGTCACCGCACCGGACGGCGAAGTCTACACGGCATCCGAGGAGAACTGCAAAATTTTAATCAAAAACCCTGCGCTCTGGTGGCCCAATGGCTTTGGAGCACAGCCCCTCTACACGGTAAACGTCGTGCTCCATTTTGAAGGCACCACGCTGGACACCTGGGAGCGGCGCATCGGCCTAAGGTCCATGACCATGCATATTGAAAAAGACGCTTGGGGCGAATGCTTCTGCCACCGCGTCAACGGCGTGGACATATTTGCCATGGGTGCAGACTATATCCCGGAGGACAACATCCTGCCCCGCGTCAACCCCGCGCGCACGCGCCGCCTGCTGGAAGACGCCGCGGCAGCACATTTTAATGCCATCCGCGTTTGGGGCGGCGGTTATTATCCTGACAACTCTTTCTATGACGCCTGTGATGAACTGGGGCTGATTGTCTGGCAGGATTTTATGTTCGCCTGTGCGGTCTACAATTTAAGTGAATCGTTTGAGGAAAATATCCGGGCTGAAATTGCGGATAACGTGCGGCGGCTGCGGCACCACGCGAGTTTGGGCCTCTGGTGCGGCAACAATGAGATGGAACAGTTCGTAGCCGAAGGCTTGTGGGTCTCCTCTCCCCGGCAAAAGGCGGACTACATCAAGATGTATGAATACATTATCCCCGCAATTTTGAAGCAGGAGGATCCGGCTACATTCTACTGGCCCGCGAGTCCCTCCTCCGGCGGCAGCTTTGATTTCCCCAACGATCCGGACAGGGGTGACGTGCACTACTGGCAAGTATGGCATGGCGGGCTGCCGTTCCCGGATTACCGCAACCACCTGTTCCGCTATGTGTCGGAGTTCGGCTTTCAATCCTTTCCTTGCATGAAAACAATCGAATCGTTTACCGAACCGGAAGACCGCAATGTATTTTCCTACGTCATGGAAAAACACCAGCGCAACGCTTCAGCCAACAGCAAAATCATTGGGTATCTCGCCCAAATGTATCTTTACCCGCGCGATCTCCCTTCGCTCGTCTACGCCTCGCAGTTGTTGCAGGCGCAGGCTATGCAGTATGGCGTGGAGCACTGGCGCAGGAACCGCGGCCGCTGCATGGGTGCCGTCATCTGGCAGCTGAACGATTGCTGGCCGGTGGCAAGCTGGTCCTCCATCGATTATTACGGCCGATGGAAGGCGCTGCACTACTATGCCAAACGGTTCTTTGCGCCCGTGCTGCTTTCCTGTCATGAGGAGGGAGTGCTCTCGCAGAACACGAACGCCAACGCAGAGCCGTTCGCACTTACAAAAAGCGCAAGGCTCAATGTCAGCAACGAAACGCGTGAGACTTTAATTGGGAAAGTCGTCTGGTCACTGCGCAAACCTGACGCAAGTGTAATAGAGGAAGGTGCGTTTAGCGTATCCGTTCCTCCGCTTTCCGCCAAATGGCTACAGGAACAGGATTTTTCGGGCCAGGATGAATTCGGCTGCTATTACAGCTACCACCTGGAGCAAGATGGCACGGTTATAGGTTTCGGCAGCGTTCTATTCTGTCCACCCAAGCATTTCCGGTTTGTAGATCCCAAGCTCAAAGCGACCGTAAACGGCGATACGATCATCGTCTCGGCAGAGGCCTATGCGCGCTCGGTGGAACTCCTGTGCGATACGGACGCGGTGCTCGAGGACAACTACTTTGACATGAACGGAGGCGAACGGTGCATCCGCATCCTTCGGGGAACCGTGACCTCTGTTTCTGTGCGAAGCGTTTACGACATACGATGAATGGTACCACAGTCAACATGACGGAGGGCAAGCCCCTCCGCCATATCCTTCTGTTCGCATGGCCGGTCATGGTAAGCATACTGTTCCAGCAACTCTACCAGCTTGCAAACGCCGCTGTGGTCGGCCACTTTATCGGCGTCGACGCGTTCGCGGCGGTTGGTATGGCCGGGTATCTTTACTGGGTGGTTTTCAGCGTGACGCTCGGTTTTGCCCAGGGATTTGGCACGGTGTTTGCACAACGCTTTGGCGCAGAGGATGAAGTTGGTCTCAGGCGCGCCGTGGCGCAATCCATCGTTCTCACCGCCGTATTGGGTGCGGGGCTGACCGGGCTTTGCCTCCCGCTCATCCGGCCGCTGCTTGTATTGCTTAATACGCCCACGGAGATCGTAACGGATGTGTACGTGTATCTAAGCTGGATGCTGTGGAGTCTGTCGGTTGCATTCTTTTACAACACGGCCTCGGCGGTGTTGCGTGCGCTCGGCAACAGCCGCACGCCGCTTGCAGCCATACTGTTTGCGAGCATACTCAACATCGCCCTTGACTTACTCTTTGTGGGAGCGCTCCGTATG
The DNA here is from genome assembly GCA_023453725.1 of Bacillota bacterium. Lineage (GTDB taxonomy): Bacteria > Bacillota > Clostridia > Christensenellales > CAG-138 > JAEYLA01. The sequence continues at coordinate 5,590 of JAEXTB010000281.1, forward strand.
GGCGTTGCTGGCGCGGCTATGGCCACTGTAATTGCGACGCTGTTCTCGTTTTTGTATTGCCTTTATAAATTGGGGCAAATTCCGTTGGTTCGGGTGCAGAAAGCAGACTTTACTGCTGATGACGGCACAACGCGGGAACTGATGCGCCTTGGAGCGCCGCTTGCCTTTCGAAACGCCGTAATCGGCGCGGGCGGGCTTATCATACAATATGTCATAAACGGATACGGAAAGCTCTTTGTGGCGGGCATGTCCGCGGCTAATAAATACTTTGGGGTCATGAACCTCATTGGAAGCGCTATTGATGCCGGATTTGCCGTATTCGTCGGGCAGAATTACGGTGCAAAACAGCTTCTGCGAATCAAAGAGGGTATGTATCTTGTATGGCGGATCGCCATAGTGAGCGCCATATGTATCTCGGCAATTGCCATACTATTCGGGCAAAGCATGATCAAGCTGCTGGTTACTGGCGATGCTTACGAAATGACGCGCGTAACCGAGTTTGGTTACCACAACCTGATCGGTATTTCCGTATGTCTTCCCGCGCTGTACCTGCTTTATACAACCCGCTCCGCGCTGCAGGGTATGGGTAACAGCGCAATCCCTATGCTCTCCGGGTTTGTGGAACTGATACTCCGCGTGCTGTCCGTGCTGATCTTGCCCATGCACTTGGGCGTATGGGGCGTCTACTTCGCCGAAGGCATCGGGTGGATCGGCTCCGCCATACTGGTCTGCTGTAGTTATTTTTTGGTGTTCCGCAAGCGCGCGGCGGCGCTCCAAACGACATAAAAAAGCGGCGGGCTTTTGCTCGCCGCAAAGATGCTTTTCGAGTTATCTCATCCGTTACTTCTGTTCGTTATAACCGCACAGCACCGTATCCGGCGCCTCGATTCCCCGAAAGTACCGGCAGAGGCTCACGTTTTTGACGGCGCACTTGTGCGCATTGCCGCCGTCGTGTTCGTTCCATGGGCAGGGCTGCTGCATCCAAGGAACGTCGGCCGCGCTGGTGAGGTCAATATCCATGTTTGCGCCGATCCGCTTTGTTATTTCTTCCATTATGCTTCCTCCCCCTCCGAAGCGCAAGGGAAGGGCACGTTTCGGGAATCTCATCCTTGATTGCCCCGGCTTTTGCGACCTCCCACTGTGTACGTTCCGTGGCCACAATCATGATGGCGAATATCGCCAACAGGTACCAGGGCCAGGCGCTAAGGCCGATAAAGGGCGAAATCCAGCCGAACAGCGGCGCCATCAGCGTTCCGCCCGCATATGCGCTTGCAAGCTGCAGCCCCATCATGCCCTGCGAGTGCTGCGCGCCAAACAGCTGCGGCGTATCATCCAATAGGGACGGGAAGATGGGCGCGCAGCCAAGTCCGATCAGCAAAAGTCCCGCGATAAGCAGAGTATTGGGCAGCGGCAGCAATAGGATCAGCACGCCAAATAAAATCATTCCCTCGCCGATGCGCACCAGCATCCGGTCTGAAAGCTTGAGCGCTGCAAACCCTGAGAGAAGCCGCCCGGCCGTTATGCCTAAGAAAAACATGGACGCCCAGGACGCCGCAATATCCGGCGCGATGCCTTTGACATTTACAAAGAACGTACTTGCCCAAAGTCCTGTCGCATACTCTGCTGCACAATATGTAAAAAATGCGATGCACATAAACGCTGCGCCCGGACGCCGCAAGAGCACCCTGCGCGGGAGGATTTCTGCATGTACACCGCCTTCCCCAGAAGCGGCAGCCTTCTGCCCGATGCGCTTCCAGAGAGGCAGCGAGCATACTAAAATCCCTACGATACCCAACAGCGTGAGGGATACCGTCCGGTATGCGCCGTGCCAGAAATTCTTCGTAAGATACAGCGACATAATCATGGGGCCTGCCGTCGCCCCAACGCCCCAGAAGCAATGCAGCCAGTTCATGTGATTGGCCTTATAATGGAGCGCAACAAAGTTGTTGAGCGCGGCGTCAACCGTACCCGCCCCCAGGCCAAGCGGAACGGCTAGCAAAAGGATTACCCAGAACTCCCGCACAAACCCCATGCCCATAAGCGCAAGGGATGTCATCAAAACCGAAACGGCGGTGACAGCACCCGTACCAAATCGCCGGATCATACGCTCCGAAAGGAGGCTGGAAAGTACCGTTCCGCCCGCGGAAACAATGGATACAATCCCCGCCAAAGGCACCGCAACGCCCAAATCAACATGCGCCACCGGCCATGCAGCGCCAAGCAGCGAATCCGGCAGGCCCAGCCCGATGAACGCAATATAGATGACCACAAGAAGCAAGCTTGCCATAGTATTCTTATAAAAACCTCCGTTACAGGATGCATACGATACTCATACTCTATCAGAGTTGCGGGTATTGCGTATATCATATATGTTTGATTCCTGTCATTGTCGTTGCGTTTTTCTTGCAAATTGTCTAGACTACATTGTGAGGTAATACCATGCGCGAACATGCTCATATTGAAAAAAAGCTTGTGCATATGGCCTTTCTTCAGCGTGAAGACGGGTTTTCCCACCATGCGTACGACCAGGAACTGCTGCAGTACGAATATGTGCGGGATGGGGATATCCGGGCAGTGGAAGAGGGTGCGCGTATATTCAACGGGAACACTGTCGGCCATCTTTCGAATGACCCGGTCCGGAACAAGCGCTATCTGTTTGTTGCGGCAACCACAATGGCAACGCGCTTTGCGATAGAGGGCGGCATGCCACAGGAAACAGCCTACAACTTAAGCGACCTGTTTATCCAGCGCATGGATCTATGCCAGACAGTGGAGGAGATTAACGCGCTTCACCGCGTGATGATGGAGGAATTCACGCTGCGCACTGCCAAGCAGAGGCAGTACTGCAAATACCCAAAACCCATCCTGTTGGCGCTCGACTATATCTATCTGCATTTGCATGAGACCATTGCTGTCACCGAAATCGCCGCGCATGTCGGTCTAAACCGCTCATACCTTTCCACGCTGTTCCAGCGCGAGGTGGGCTTGCCCATCTCCGACTATATCCGTGAAAAGCGTGTGGAGGCGGCGGAAAACATGCTGAAATTCTCAGACTTTACATTGCAGGAAATCGGAAACTATCTGGCGTTCCACTCACAAAGCCATTTTGTGAGCGTATTCAAACAGCACACCGGCGCTACGCCCGGCGCTTACCGGCAATCCCATTTCCGTACCATTTGGGGAAAATAACCGCGACAGTACGCTTCCATAGTTCCATTCTCACATCTTTTGCTATCTGTTTCGTGTATAAAACTCTTTTATTGTTGTATTGACATTCATTGTTTGCAGGGCTACGATTAGCATGCTAATTGTTAGAACGCTAACTTTTAAGGGGGAGGCGATATTATGTCGGTTACGCTGCACGTGGCGCTTTACAATACCTATCATGCACAAAAAAACAGGCTCCGTCCGGGTATGACGGATATGGGGCTTTCGCCCGGACAGCCCAAGATTTTGAACTTTCTTTCCCGCAGCAACAACTGCATGCAAAAGGACATTGCGGAGGCGCTCGACATTGAACCCGCAACGGTGTCCCGCATTTTGAATAATATGGTGGAGGCGGGGCTGGTGCAACGCTCTTGTACGGCTGCCCGAAAGCGCGCCGAATGCATCACAATCACCGAAAAGGGCCGAGATTGCTTAGTAAAGTGGCAGCAATTGTGCGCGGATATGGAATCAGCTGCCATGCGCGGCTTTACCCAGGCCGAACGTGAGCAGTTTTTAGCGTATCTCTGCCGCATGTACGTGAACCTGTCCGGCAAAGCGCTCAACTAAGCCCAATTTTCTGGAGAATGACGTGTTACAGTATTTTTTGAAGTATTTCCATAAATATCGCAGTTACTTAACCGGAAGCATACTCTGTGTGACGCTCGAATCCATGTTTGAGCTGATTATTCCGCTGATTATGGCGGATATCATTGACATCGGCGTCGCTGCCCGGGACAAACAGTATATCCTGATGAAAAGTCTCGCCATGGTGGGCTGCGCGCTCGCTTCCCTTGTGTTGGGCGCGCTCTACGCGCGCCTGGGTGCGATCGCAGGGCAGGGGTTTGGCGCGGAGCTGAGAAAAGCGGAGTACCAGAAAGTACAGAGCTTTTCGTTTTCGGATATGGATCAATTCAGCCACGCTTCCCTGATTACGCGGCTGACCAATGACATTACCGTATTGCAGACCGCCGTCTGCAACGGCATCCGCCCCCTCGTGCGCGGACCCGTGCTGATGGTGATGGGGCTGGTCATGACAATCTCCATGAGTCCGCAGCTTGCGCTTGTATTCCTCATCGCCATGCCGATACTGGGCGTCTGCCTCTACTGGATTATCCGTAAGCTTGGCCCGGTGTTTGCTGCCATGCAGAAAATGCTCGACAAAGTAAATTCCGTCATACAGGAAAACCTCACAGCCATCCGCACCGTGAAATCCTACGTGCGGGGAGAGAGCGAATGTAAAAAATTCGGGGAGGCCAACGAAAACCTCCGCTCCGTTTCCGAGCAGGCATTTCATTATGCGGTTTTGAACATGCCTGCCCTGCAGCTTGTGATGTACGCCACCATTGTGGCCATCCTGTGGTTCGGCGGCAACTTTATAAAAGTCGGAACGATGAAAGTGGGGGAACTAACCGGCTTTTTGAGCTATGTCATGCAGATTTTAAACTCGCTGATGATGATCTCCAACGTATTTTTAATGCTCAGCCGCTCGATGACCTCCATCAGCCGCATCTATGAAGTGATGCATGCCCCCGCCGGCCTTTCCTCCGGCCCAGACTGCAACGCTGTGAATACGGGCGGCATCGAGTTTGCGCATGTGTATTTCAAATACCGGGAGAGCGCAAAAGAATACGTGCTTTCCGATATCAATTTGAGCATAGAAGCCGGGCAGACGGTAGGTATCATCGGAGGAACCGGTTCCGCAAAATCCTCCCTGGTGCAGTTGATCCCGCGGCTCTATGATGTGACCTCCGGCGTTTTAAAAATCGACGGGTGCGATGTGAGGGATTACCCGATTGTACATTTAAGGGACGCCATCGGCATGGTGCTGCAAAAGAATACGCTGTTTTCGGGAACCATCCGAGAAAACCTGAAATGGGGCGATGAAGACGCCACGCAGGATGCGCTTGACTGGGCCTGCCATACCGCCTGCGCGGACGAATTTTTGCGCCGGATGCCAAATGGCTACGATACCGTGCTTGGGCAGGGCGGCGTCAACCTTTCCGGCGGGCAGAAGCAGCGTCTCTGCATTGCCCGGGCGCTATTAAAGCGCCCCCGTATCCTGATATTTGACGATTCCACAAGCGCCGTGGATACCGCAACCGAAGCGAAGATACGCGAGCGCATGGCGGAAAGCTTAACGGATACGACCAAGATCATCATTACGCAGCGCATCAGTGCTGTTGAACATGCGGATCTGATTGTGGTGCTCAAAGACGGGAAAGTGAACGGAACGGGCACGCATGAAGCGTTGCTGAACACAAACGCCATTTACCGGGATATGTACGAATTCCAGCGGAAGGGGGCGATTGCGTAATGGCAGGCCATGCGTCGCAGGGGAAACCCAAAGACACCTGGAAGACGCTCAAACAGCTCTTCCGGTATGGAAAAAAGCATACGTCCTCGCTCCTGCTTATTTCGGCGTTGGTCGTCATCAGCGCGGGCGCCAACGTATACGGTACATATTTATTAAAGCCCACCATCAACGACTACATCATTCCCGGTGATATCCCGGGGCTTGTGCACATGCTGCTGCTGATGGGTGGCATCTATTTTCTTGGCGTTATCGCCGGATACGGCTATTCCCAGCTGATGGTGAAGACAGCGCAGAAGATGGTAAGCGAAATCCGGGACGATCTGTTTCGCAAGGTGCAATCGCTCCCCTTAAGCTTTTTTGATGCGCGCACCCATGGCGAGCTGATGAGCCGATTCACCAACGATATCGATACCATCTCCACCGCGCTCAACAACAGCTTTACGGTGCTGGTGCAGAGCATAATCGTGCTGATTTCCACATTCGCGGTATTGATCGCGCTCAATTTTGAATTGTCGGTTATCGTGCTGCTTTTCTTTTTCGGCATGTTCCTGTTTTTACGGTACAGCGGCAAAAAGAGCCATGCGTATTTTTCCCGCCAGCAGAAGTATATGGGCAGCCTCAATGGCTTTATTGAGGAAATGGTGAGCGGGCAAAAGGTTGTCCGCATATTCAACCATGAAGAAAAGGAACTTGAGGCGTTTTCCGTCCAGAACGAACAGCTGCGGGAAGCGGGCACCGGAGCCATGACGTATTCGGGGATACTCATTCCCGCAATCGTCAGCATGTGCTATTTCAACTTTGCGCTTTCCGCCTGCATCGGTGCGTTTTTTGCGATTTCTGGTCGGATTGACCTAGGCACACTGGCGTCCTATCTTGTCTACGTGCGCCAGACGGGCA
>JAEXTB010000297.1 GCA_023453725.1 Bacillota bacterium
TCTCTATATTGGGCTTTGACGATGTTGAACATGCTACCATGTTCCGCCCGCACATTACGACAATGGCGCAGCCTTGCTATCAGCTGGGCGAATGCGCGGCGGAGCTTTTATACGACCTCCTGCGTGAGGAAGATGGCAAGCCGCGGGAAATCATGCTGCGGTCCGAACTGAAAATCAGGGCAAGTACAATAAGCAAAACCGGGGAGGGTGAGCAATGATGAGAAAGATCGGCGTTAGTTCCTATGTATGGGTTTCTCCGTTTAACATGGATACGCTTTCCCAGCTTGCCCATGCAAAATCCATCGGTTTTGATATTTACGAAATTGCTGTTGAAGATCCAAACACAATTGACATTGAAAAAGTATGGCAGGAAGCGCAGCGCGTTGGCATTGATGTCACCATCTGCGGCGCTTTTGGCGAAACGCGCGATCTCTCAAGCCCAATAGAGGCATACCGGGAAGAAGGGATGGCTTATATCCGCACGCTTGTGGATATGGCCGCCGCATGTAATTCTCCCTATATCGCCGGCCCCATGTATGCGGCTGTCGGCCGCACGCGGCAGGCCACCCCGGAAGAAAAACGCGAGCAGACGGCCTATGCCGTAGAAAACATCAAGCGCATGGCGGAGTATGCCGCAAAACGGAACGTCAAACTTGCGCTCGAGCCGCTCAACCGCTTCGAGACGGATTTTATGAACACAGTAGAGCAGGGGCTTGAACTGCTGCATCAGATTGGGTCTGATCATGCCGGGTTCCTGCTAGATACCTTCCATATGAATATTGAAGAGAAGTCGCTGCCCGCTGCTATCCGCATGGCAAAAGGAAAGATATTCGATTTCCACTCTTGCGCGAACGACAGGGGAACCCCCGGGGAAGATCATTTCGATTGGCAGGCCATTGCCGCGGCGCTTAACGATGCACAGTACCGAGGCCCCGTGGTGATCGAGAGCTTTACGCCTGAAATTAAAGAAATCGCAAAGGCCGTATCTCTCTGGCGTCCGCTTGCAAAAAGCCCGGACACGCTTGCAAAACAAGGATACGCATTCCTGCGCAGCGTTTTCTAAACTCCCGCCGGGATTTCTATTTGATGAAAAGCTTGGCCACAAAAGCGGCTAAGAAAGTAAAATCATACAGGAGGAAAGAAACATGAAGAAACTTCTGGCCATCGCACTTTGTCTCGCCATGGTGCTTGGCGCCGTAGCATGCGCTGCTCCCGCCGCGCCTGTTGCGTCTGAAGCGCCTGCGGCAACCGAGGCGCCTGCAGCAACCGAGGCGCCCGCAGCAACCGAAGCGCCCGCTGAAGAAGCACCCCTCGTAGGCATCTCCGTACCCAACAACCCCACCGGCTGGGTTGCGGCTGTGCAGTGGTCCGCAAAGCAGACGGCCGACCAGCTTGGCCTCAACTATCGCCTCGTCGCTTCTGAGAATGCGAACGACCAGGCAAACCAGATCGATGAACTCATCAGCTTGGGCTGCAAGTACATCGTGCTCTTCCCCCAGAATGACGAACTCGCGGTTGCCGCTCAGAAGATCATGGATGCAGGCATCGTTCTCGTCAACTTCGACCGTACCCTGGGCAGCGTTGTTCCCAACTACTATGTAGCGGGCAGCAACTCCCAGATGGGCGTGCTCGGCGGTGAGTACATCGTTGAGAAGCTCGGCGGCAAGGGCAAAGTTGTTATCATGAACATCCCCAACTACGGTGCGATCTTCACCGAGCGCGTTGATGGCTTCAAGTCTGTTGTTGCCAACAACCCCGACATCGAGATCCTGGGCGAGTATGCTTCCGATAACGGCGCACCTGAGACCGTTCTCCCGGTTATGAGCGACGTTCTCACCAAGCACCCGCAGATCGACGCCATCTACTCCACCGACGATGAAATGTCCAAGGGCATCCTGCAGGCCATTAAAGAAGCTGGCCGTACGGACATCAAGGTCATCACCGGCGGCGGCGGCGACAAGAGCTACTTCAAGATGATGGACGAATATCCTGACATCTGGGTTTCCTCTCAGACCTATCCCCCGTACATGATGGCGGATTGCGTCAAGCTGGTGGACGGCCTCATCAAGGGTCAGACCTTTGAAGCCAAGACCATCATCCCGGCAGAGTGTGTAGACCGCACCAACTACAAGGATTACATGTCCGCACACGGCATCACCGAGGACGCTCCCTATTAATCAAACGTTACCCACAAAACATGCCGGGCGGAGCAATATGCTCCGCCCGGATATCAGAACGGCCTATCCCTCCCCATTCGCGGGAAAGTAGAGGAGAGTACAGCATTATGGAATGCGCATTGAAAATGAGCAATATCGTCAAGAGTTATGGCGGTGTTGTTGTGGTAAAGAACGTGGACTTTGAGGTGCGCAAGGGTGAAATCCACGCGCTTCTTGGTGAGAACGGCGCCGGCAAAACCACTCTGATGAATATCCTGGGCGGCGTCACCCAGATGGACAGCGGCAATATCGCCCTCTTCGGGGAAAACGCGCGGATCAATTCGCCCGCGGAATCCCAGGCGCTGGGCGTTGCATTTATACATCAGGAGCTCAACGTCGTAAACGATCTGACCGTTTATGAAAACATGTTTTTAGGCTATGAGCTTCGTACCAAACTCGGTAACATGGACGTTAAGCGCATGTGCGAGGAGACCCGCAAGGTATTTGACCACATGCATGTTGATATTGATCCCAGGGCGATGATGCGGGATTTGGAGACCTCCTACAAGCAGATTGTGGAGATCGCAAAATCGGTGCTCCGCAACGCGCGCATCATTATTATGGATGAGCCTACCACTTCCCTGACGCAGGCGGAAACGGAAAACGTATTTGCCATCATGCGCGGGCTTACCAAGGAACACAATGCGACAATTATATTCATTTCCCACAAGCTGGGCGAGGTCGTGGAATTCTGCGACAGCTACACGGTGCTAAGAAACGGTGAAAAGGTTTCGGACGGCTATATCGTCCAAGAAGATGGCACAAAGATTTCTCAGGCCGAAATTGCCCGCATGATGGTAGGGCACGAGGTGTTGGGCGTACAGGTCTATAAGCCGCATGAAATCGGCGGTGTCGTACTTGAAATCAAGGATTTCTGCTTAGGCGACTGTGTGCGCAAAATGAATTTCAGTTTGCGTAAGGGAGAAATCCTGGGTATTACCGGCCTCTTGGGGGACGGTAAGGAAGAACTGGTGCGCGCTATATTCGGCGATCTTCAGCACACTAGCGGCCAAATCCTCAAATGCGGGCAGGAGATGAAACACAAGCATCCTTCCCAGGCGAAAAAAGCAGGGTTCGGATATCTTCCTTCTAACCGCAAGGAAAACGCCATCATAAAGGATCTTTCCGTGCAGGAAAACATGACGATCGTTACGCTCGAAGATTGTACGAGCGGCCCGACGCTTGTGCGTAAGAAGGAATTGAAAATCGCTGAGGATTACAAAAAGCGCCTGAGCATTAAGGTTGAGCATTTCGGGAACCTCATCACCAGCCTTTCGGGCGGAAACCAACAGAAGGTTGTGCTTTCCAAGTGGCTCAACGCAAAGCCCGATATCATGATACTTAGTAACCCTACGCAGGGCGTGGA
>JAEXTB010000037.1 GCA_023453725.1 Bacillota bacterium
GTTGATGAGTGCCGAATACCTGATGGCGGGCGGCAACGAGCAGGTCATATTGTGTGAGCGCGGCATCCGCACATTTGAAACCTACACCAGAAACACGCTGGATCTTTCCGCAATCCCTGTACTAAAAGCGCTTTCCCACCTGCCCGTGATTGTTGACCCGAGCCACGGCACCGGCAAATGGCACCTGGTACCTCCCATGGCGCTGGCGGCCACCGCTGCGGGTGCTGACGGCGTGATCATTGAAGTGCACAACGACCCTCCGCATGCGCTGTGCGATGGCGCGCAGTCCTTAACACCCAAGAAGTTCGCGGCGCTCTCCACCAAAATCACCTGCATTCGCGAAGCGATGAAAGGTTGGTAAGGACATGGGGTTTACGGCTGGCATCGTGGGCCTGGGGCTCATTGGCGGCTCCCTTGCCAAGGCATTACGCGCATATGCGGATTGCCAAATATTCGGTATGGACGCAAGCCAGGAAACCCTTGACGCCGCGAGAGGCGACGGCGTACTCACAGGCGAATTGACAGAACAGACAATCCCGCAATGTGAGTGGATATTTGTGGCGCTTTACCCGGTGGATGCGGTAAAATGGGTGGAGAAACACGCACCGTCTATCAGCCGCAGTTGTGTGCTCATTGACCTGTGCGGCGTCAAGCGGCAGGTATGTGCGGGCATCGCCCCGCTTGCAAAGGCGCATGGCTTTACCTACATCGGCGGGCATCCCATGGCGGGTGTTGCGCGCTTTGGATACTCTAACGCGGACAAGGACTTGTTCCGGGGCGCATCCATGCTGCTCATGCCCGAGACCCCCACGGAGCCTGCGTTAAAAGCAAGGCTTGTGGCGATGTTCCGCACCGTGGGTTTTGGTTTTCTCAAATGGACGCAGCCGGACGAACACGACCGCATGATTGCCTATACGTCCCAGCTCGCGCATGTGCTTTCAAGCGCTTATGCGCAAAGCCCATCTTCTGCGCGGCATATTGGGTTTTCCGCGGGCAGCTTAAGGGATATGACGCGCGTCGCCACCCTAAAGGTGGACATGTGGGCGGAGCTGTTCATGGAAAACCGGGAATATTTGGCCGAAGAAGTGGAAGCGCTGTGCGCGAGGCTAACGAGTTACGCCAGGGCGCTGCGTGAAGACGATATCACCTCCGTTTCGGAACTGTTGCAGCGCGGCTGCGACGCGAAGCGGCATATGGAAGAAGAGGAGTTGCGCTATGCGGACGGTTCCCATCCGGACATCCAGATCCTATGACGTACGGATCGGCAGCGGGTTATTAAAAGACGCCGGCCGCCTGCTTTTAGAAGTACAGCCCAAATGCACCGTGGTGCTTGTTAGCGACGACACCGTGGACAGGCTCTATGGCGATATCACCGCCGATTCTTTTTTGCAAGCCGGGTATGCTGTGGAACGGTTCTCTTTCCCAGCTGGCGAACAAAGCAAAAATATAGACACGCTTTCCAATTTATTGGAGTTTATGGGGGAAAAGCGCATTACACGTACGGATTGCATCGCCGCTTTGGGCGGCGGCGTCACGGGCGACCTTGCGGGCTTTGCGGCAGCCGTGTATCTGCGCGGCATCCGGTATGTACAGTTGCCGACGACGCTGCTCTCGGCTGTTGATTCTTCCGTCGGCGGCAAGACGGCAATCGATCTTGCGGCAGGCAAAAATCTTGCGGGCGCATTCTACCAGCCCTCGCTTGTGCTGTGTGATACGGATACGCTTGCAACGCTTCCGGATGAAGTATTTCGGGATGGCCTTTCGGAGTGCATCAAGTACGGTGTCATCTGGGACGCGGAACTTTTTCACCGGTTTTCCAAGCCGTTCACCAGCGAGGGTTTAGAAGAGATCATTGCGCGCTGCGTGTTGATCAAAGGAGAAGTCGTGCGGGAGGACGAGTTTGAAGTCGGTATCCGCCGTCTACTAAACTTTGGCCATACCGCGGGGCACGCTGTAGAAAAGTCCAGCGCGTTTACGATACCGCACGGCCACGCCGTGGCCATCGGCATGGCGATCATTGCGCGCACAGCATACAAACGCGGGCTCTGCACAAAACAATGCCGGGACGACATCCTGTCAATGATTGAACACTCAGGCCTTCCCTCCCACTCCCCCTACCCCGCGCAAGCGCTCCATGCTGCTGCGCTTGCGGATAAAAAGCGCCGCGGCGGCAGCATTGCACTGATTGTTCCGCGGGAGATTGGAACATGCGAGGTGCTGGAGCTTCCTGTTGAGGAGCTGCTATCGTTTTTTGAGGACGGAATGGAGGACAATGCATGCAGGCAGTGATACGAGGTTCGGCTTTGGGGGGTAAGTTTACCGCCATCCCGTCAAAGTCTGATGCGCATAGGCTGCTCATTGCGGCATCCCTTGCCGCAAACCCGACGCAGGTGTTGCTCTCCCGCCGCTCTGCGGATATTGACGCGACCATTTCCTGCCTGCGCGCGCTCGACACCACCATACTGGATACGCCCGATGGCGTTGATATTTTTCCGCAGCAAAACAAAAGCCCCGAACCCGCGCTTGATTGCGGGGAGAGCGGCACAACGCTCAGGTTGCTGCTCCCGGTCGCTGCTGCGCGCTACGATCGCACCCATATAACGGGGCATGGGCGGTTGCCTGAACGCCCCGTAGAAGAACTGCTCCGCTGCCTTCGCATCAACGGAACGACATCAACCAGCTCGCATTTGCCGCTGACATTAAGCGGACGGCTGCACGCGGGAGCTTTTGAAATTGATGGTAACGTAAGCTCCCAATATATTTCCGGCCTGCTTCTTGCGCTGCCGCTGTTATATGGAGACAGCGAAATCCGGCTGTTAAGCCCGCTTGAATCTTCCGGCTACGTGGACCTCACGCGCGCAACGCTTGCAAAATTCCACATTCAGACGCACCTGCGGCCCAACGGCTTTTTTGTACCCGGCGGCCAGACCTACCACTCGCCCGGCTCCGCCATTGTGGAAGGCGATTGGTCCAACGTCGCGTTTTTTCTTGCGGCGGGAGCATTGCATTCGCCCGTTACGTGTACCGGGCTTTCCGTGACAACCCATCAGCCCGATTTTTCCATATTGGAACTGCTGCAGCGCTTTGGGGCCAAAGTTGATGTGCAGGATACCGCCATCACCGTTTCTCCAGGCGACCTTCGGGGGATTTCTGTGGACGTTTCCCAGAAACCCGATCTTGTCCCCATACTTGCGGTGCTTGGCGCATTCGCCAAGGGGCAGACGCAGCTTACAAACGCAAAGCGTCTGCGCCTGAAAGAGAGCGACCGCTTAAAAACCACCACTCAGATGCTGCGCGCATTGGGTGCGCGCGTCAAAGAGCTTGAGGATGCGCTCGTTATTACGGGGGACAGCAGCGCACTCAGGGGCGGAAGCGTCGATTGCTGCAACGATCACCGCATCGCAATGGCGGCAGCCATTGCCGCAAGCATGGCGCAGGGGGAAAGCACGCTGCATGGCGCAAACTGCGTACAAAAATCCTACCCGTCTTTCTTTTCGGAATTTGCCATGTTGGGAGGGAGCGTCCATGTCGTCTAGCTTTGGGGAACGGGTGCGTTACAGCATATTCGGCCAGTCCCATGGCGAAGCCATCGGCGTGGTGATCGATGGCCTGCCTGCAGGCGAACGGGTCGATATGGAAGAACTCCAGACGTTTTTAAACCGCCGCGCGCCGGGAAAGGCGGCCTATGCCACCAAGCGCAAAGAGGCCGATGAACCGCATTTTCTTTCCGGCATTGTGGATGGATATACGTGCGGGGCGCCAATCTGTGCGGTTATACAAAATACAAACGCACATTCAAGTGATTACAAAAACCTTGCGAAAGTTCCACGCCCCGGCCACGCGGACTACGCCGCCATGCTGCGGGACGGTGAACATATTGACCTGCGCGGCGGGGGGCATTTTTCCGGCCGGTTGACGGCACCGTTGTGCATTGCGGGCGGCATTGCCAAACAAATGCTTGCTCGCAAGGGCATTACAATCGGCGCGCACATTGCCGCGATTGCGGGTATTGCGGACAAACCCTACGCCCCCGCTGCCGTGACAACAGAAGCGCTGCTTGCTGCAAGCAACGCGGCGTTTCCGGTTCTTGACGGGGAAGCGGGTATCCGCATGCAGCAAGAAATTGCCGCCGCAGCCAAGGAAGGGGATTCCGTTGGCGGTGTGGTGGAATGCTGCGCCATCGGCATAGAAGCGGGGAAAATCGGGCGCGGCATGTTCGGCGGGATTGAGAGCAGGCTTGCGCCCGTGCTCTTTGGTATCCCGGCCGTAAAGGGCGTGGAATTTGGCCTGGGGTTTACGGCCGCCGCTTTAAGGGGTTCAGAGAACAACGATCCTTTTGGCGTGACAGACGGGCATGTTGTACCGCTCTCCAACAACCACGGCGGTGTGCTGGGGGGAATTTCCTCCGGTTTGCCGCTGTTGTTCCGGGTGGCGTTTAAACCCACCCCCTCCATTGCAAAGCCGCAGCAGAGCGCGGATATGGAAAGCCGTGAGCCGGTATCGCTCATGATTCACGGGCGGCACGATCCCTGCATCGTTCCCCGCGCCGTGCCGGTAGTGGAAGCCGCCGCCGCCTGTGTGCTGCTGGATATGTTACTTTAAACTTTATCATAAAGGAGCGTTACAAATGGATCTTCAGGAAATCAGAAACCGGATTGACGAGGTGGACAACGGGTTAATCTCGCTGTTCCGTGAGCGTATGGAGCTCTCCCGCGAGGTGGCGCTCTATAAGGAGCAGAACGACCTGCCCATACAGAACAAAGCGCGCGAGCGTGAAGTGATGCTGCGCGTATCCCGCCTGGCGGGGGACGAAATGGGCGCCTACGCAAGGATGCTTTTTTCCAATCTATTTGAGATGAGCCGCTCCTACCAGCAGCGGCTGATGACCAAGAGCGGCGCGCTTACCGAACTGCTACACGCCGCGCAGATGCCGGTGGACACAACATTCCCCGTATCGGGCGTTGTTGCCTGCCAGGGGGTAGAGGGCGCGTATTCCCAGCTTGCGTGCGATAAGCTGTTTGCCGCATCCGATATTATGTATTTCCGCAACTTCGAGTCGGTGTTTCAGGCGGTGCAAAGCGGGCTGTGTGAATACGGCGTGCTGCCCATTGAAAACAGCTCGTCAGGTTCCGTCAACGGCGTATATGATCTGCTGCACAAATTCCAGTTTTCCATTGTGCGCAGCGTGCGGCTGCATGTGAATCACTTTTTGATGGCAAAGCCCGGCACCAAGCTTTCGGATATCAAGGAAATCTGCTCGCACGAGTATGCTTTGGATCAGTGCAGCAACTTGTTTGAGCAGTTCCCGGGCGTGAAGGTCACGGCTGTGAAGAATACGGCTATGGCGGCGCAGATGGTCGCGCAGTCCGAAAGAACCGACATTGCATGCATTTCTTCGCATGACTGTGCAAAGCTCTATGCCCTCTCCATCCTCAAGGAAGGGGTTCAGAACAACGCCAACAACTATACGCGCTTTATCTGCATCAAACGCGATCCCGCCATTTACCCGGGTTCAAATAAAATCAGCCTCATGCTGTCCGTCCCCCACAAGCCCGGCTCGCTGTATTCCATGATCTCCAAGTTCTCCGTGCTTGGGCTCAACCTCACCAAGCTTGAAAGCCGCCCCATATGGAGCAGCGCGTTTGAGTTTTTGTTCTATCTGGATCTTGAAGCCTCGGTGTGGACCCCGGCGGTCATGGAACTGCTGGAGGAGCTTGCCCAAACCAACCCCCATTTCGCCTTCTTAGGCAGCTATAGCGAGATATAACAATATGAGATACGGGCTTATTGGCGGCAGGCTTGCGCACAGTCACTCCCCGGCCATCCACAACATGCTCTCCGATTATGAATATTCGCTCTATCCGCTCACCCCGGATGAGCTGCCGGGCTTTTTGCGCAGTTCCGACATCGGCGGGTTGAATGTCACCATCCCCTACAAGGTGGAGGTCATGAAATACTGCGCTTCGCTCACCGGGGAAGCGCAGCGTATCGGCAGCGTCAATACGCTGCTATATGATAAGAACCGCCGCATCACCGGCCACAATACAGATTACGAGGGGTTTTTATACTTGGTGCAGCGGGCGGGACTCACCCTTCAGGATCAAAAAGTGGTCATACTGGGTTCCGGCGGCACTTCCCGGACGGTGCATGTTGCTGCGCAGGATGCAGGCGCGCGGGAAATCGTCGTTATATCCCGCCAGGGAGAGAACAATTACCAGAACCTATTCCCGCATGCGGATGCGGATATTCTGGTCAACACAACGCCGGTGGGGATGTACCCCGAGCTGCACGGCTGCCCGGTATCCCTTGACGTATTTGATAGCCTCAGCGGCGTGTTGGACGTTGTTTACAATCCACTGCGGACACGGCTGATACTTGAAGCAAAGGAGCGCGGCATCCCCGCCGAAGGCGGGCTCCCCATGCTGGTGGCGCAGGCACACGCGTCCGCGGAACAGTTTTCCATGCGCCGCGTCCCGCGGGAACGCGTGGAAGAGATCATTACGGTTTTGACGAAAGAGCTTTCGAACATTGTTCTGATTGGTATGCCCGGCGCGGGGAAGACAGAAATCGGCCAAAAGCTTGCTGCGCGGACCGGGCGTGAGTTTCTGGATATTGACGAGTTGGTAGAGCGCGAAGCGGGTATGTCCATCCCCGACATATTCGACCTTGAAGGCGAAGCCGGCTTCCGTGCGCGGGAAGAAGCGGTTGTGGCGGAATCCGCCCGCGAATGCGGCCGCGTCATCGCCACCGGCGGCGGAGCGCCCATGTTTAAAGAAAACCGCACATTGCTTAGGCAGAATGGCCGTATTTTCCATATCGCGCGCGAGCTTAATCTGCTTGCCACAAACGGAAGGCCGCTTTCTAAAAACCTCGCCGCCATGTATGAAAAACGCGCGCCGGTATATCGCGCGTTCGCGGACGAAACCATACGCAATACCGGCACGGTGGACGACGCCGTCACGGCCATATTGCAGGCATATTAACCACAGGGAGTTACAGGATGCAACCAAGCTTTACCCTTCTCACCCTTCCATATGGAAATGCGGGCCTGCATCCCGTTGTGTTTGCGGATGACGGCGCTGTTATACTACTTGATTGCGGCTATCCGGGCGCGCTGCCGCTTTTAGAATCCGAACTTCACGCGCACGGATTTGAACCTGCGCAACTGACGCACCTCATTTTAACCCACCATGATTTTGATCATATGGGCGCGGCTGCCGAACTCAAGCGCAAATATCCCCGTATCCGCATTCTTGCGCATATGCTCGAAGCGCCTTATATCAGCGGACAGCTGGAGCCAATTCGTCTGACGCAGGCAAAGGCCATGCAGCATGCGCTGCCCGAATTAGAACAAGCGGGCGGCCTTGCGTTTATGGAACTGGTGCGCTCCGTAGAACCGGTACAGCCGGATCTGCTGTTGCAGGATGGGGACACCCTCCCCTATTGCGGGGGGCTTACCATACTCCATACGCCCGGACACACAGAGGGACACATCAGCGTGGTTGCAAAGGAGCTCGGCGTGATTGCCGCAGGCGACGCGGCAGTGCTCGCAGGTAATGCACTGATCGTTGCAAATCCGGAGTTTGCCCAAAACCTGAGGCAGGCTGAAGCATCTTTAGACCGCCTGATGCAAGAGTACGCCCACATCCCCATGATTGCCTGCTGCCATGGCGGGTTGTATCAAAGGCCGGAATAAAACAAAATCCCCGGAATACCATGGTTTTACGTTGTTGATATGAAGGGAGCAAGCTTGTGCTTCGGCCGAAAATAGATTTAAACGTCCGTTTTTTTGTGTTGCAGGCGGCGATATCCGCCATCTGCTGCGTGGGTGTAAGTTATATTACACCTGTGCTGATGAGCTTCCAATATGGCCCGCTTGAGATCGGCATTGCTTTGACATTAGCGGCGCTTGCCAACATGTGCGCTAAGCCCTTGTGGGGCTACCTGCACGACAAATACTCCTGTTCCAAACAGACGGTTCTGTATGTGATCGCCGCAGGCTGTTTGTTTTTTACGCTGCTTGTATTATCCAACGGTCAGAAGCTGCTGGCGCAGCTATCTGTGATCGGCATTGCGATGACCATCTCTTCCATGGTCAGTTTTGTAGACTCCTGGGCCATGCGCCTCATCAGCGAAGGGTATGATTTGAATTACGGCACCACGCGAAGCGGCGGTTCTTTAATGTTTGCGCTGACGGCCGCGGGCTTTGGCGTTGTCATGGACCGTTTTGGCGCAAAGCCGGGCATTGGCATACTCCTGTTATTGTACCTTGTACTTGCGCTGACCGCGCGCAGTATCCCAAACCCGCAGCGCAAGCTTAAGGATGCACCCGATAAGAATCTAAAGGAAGCATACGGTATTTGTTCAGCAACCGCCCCTACGTGGCACTGGTG
>JAEXTB010000060.1 GCA_023453725.1 Bacillota bacterium
GCGATGGTGCGTGTGAGCGTGGTTGTTTTCCCGGAGCCCGGAGAGGACATTAGGTTTAATAGAAACGTCTTGTTTGCTTTGAGCTCTTTTCTGAGTTCTTCTGCCTGCTGGTCGTTGTTTGCAAACACGCTTTCTTTGATTTCCAATATCCGAAATGGTTCCATGTTGCCGCCCCCATAGAAAAATAATAGAAGTTTTTGTTCAATGTGATTTGCATTGTGGTCATACCAGGTAGTAACTGCTTGTTAAAATAATAATATACGGGTGTGTGAATGTCAATGACTCCAAGGAATATGGCGAATTCTAATGCCGCTGCTGTATACAATTTTGCAGTCCCGCCGCAAAAGCAGATCAAAATTTGTGGTCATACCAACAAACAATACCTAAGGCATGCCCGTCCGGAAAGGAAGAAAAGCATCCGCCCACATCGGGATGCGGATGCTTTGTAACACTGCAACCTATGGAAGCGTTATGCCTTCGCTTCCGCTTTCTTTGCCACTTCCTTATAAACCGCAAGGTCCGTATACAGCTCCTGCTTGAGCGGGTTCAGTTTGTACTTGCGTACCCGGTAAACGGCATATACAAGCACCGCGATATTGGCCGCAAGCGACAGCGCGCTCACCGTAAAGAGCGCCGCGGGGTTATGGCTGGCTTTGACCGCGAATATGGTATCGTCCACAAACGTGGGATACGCCATGGTGAACATCATCCAGAACGCCAGCGTATGCGCCCGGTGCTGGAGCCATGCGCCTTTCTTAATAAAGAACGCCGCAAGCGTCGGGGCAATCAATAGCGCCGCGCCCGCATAGAAGGAATGGTCCGATACGCAGTTGTACACATACGCAAAGTTCCACAGGTCATAGGCGATGACCCAGAACCAAAGCATATCCGGCCACATCATATCGCGCCGTTTGTCCTGGCTTACATAAATGCCCATGCATCCGGAGATGGTGATGATGTTGAGTAGCCCCGCAATGCCGTTCATAATGTTCCACGGCCCGCCGACCATCATGACGCCGTCCACAATGCCGCTGAGGTTAAAACATTCAAAATCGCGGATGCAGGCTTCTAAAATATTGATGGCGAGTATGAGCGGGGGGAATATCATCCGGAACCTGCTCTTTTCCACCTTGGGGGAAATCCGTATGAGCAGGAAACCCAAACAGCCCGCAAGCGCGGAATATACCTTTACCCAATGGAACCATGTGCCGGTGCTTGAGCCTGCCCCCGCTGTTTTTGGCCATACGAATATGGTGAGCGCAAGCGGCAGCAGCATAAAGCAAAAAAGCGCCGTCCATTTGTTGATGCGGGAGAATTCGTTGAGCAGTATCAGCCCAAGCGTTACGCCCAAAAACATCAGCCAGGTATACCAGGGAATCGCCTCAAATAAAAACATGTTGGAACCCTCCTTGACTATCTCGATGAAGTTGCGGCGCGTTTGCGCCAAGGAAGCGATTTGAAAGACGGTTGCGGTTTTGTGTTTTAGATGACAGCGATGTGCACTATTGGTTGGTCCAGATAACGTACACAGTATACCATCTTGTTAATTATGCGTCAATTACATTTGAAATGCAGACATTGTGCCTGTTTTGTCACGGAATGCGAATTGCATTTGGAATGCAGTCATGCTAAAATACTCTTGGTACGTGGCTGAACCACGGGACAGGAAAGAAGGAAAAGTAATGCAGTTTGCAAAACTCAGCGCTCCTTCCCTCAAGGAACTGTTTGTGCAGGAATTGGAGCATATGATACTTTCGGGCAGGCTCACAATCGGGACGCAGCTGCCGCCGGAACGTGAGCTGGCGCAGCGCATGCAGGTCAGCCGCGCGGTGGTCAACGCGGGCCTCAACGAAATGGAAAGCAAAGGCTTTTTAGAGGTGCGCCCCCGCATTGGCACGTTTGTGGCGGACTACCGGCGCAAAGGTACGGCGGACACGCTGCTTTCCATCATGAAATACAACGGCGGCCGCCTGCAGCGGGATGATATCCGCTCCATACTCGAAATTAAGGAAGTCCTGGACCGTTTGGCGGCGCAGCTTGCCATCCCCAAGATTACGGAGGAAGAAGTGGACCGGCTAAAAGTCCTTGCGGCTATTATGCAGGAAGCGGATTCGCCCGAAGGCGCGTCCGAGGCGGTGTTCTCCTTCCACCATGAACTTGCCCTGATTTCCGGCAATACGCTTGTGCCGCTCATTTACTATTCCTTTAAAGCGCCGATATTGAGCCTGTGGGAGCGGTTCTGCATCAAGTATGGCGTCGCGGCGCTCTACCAGAACACGGCGCGTCTTCTTGACACCATTGTACAGCGGGACGTTACTTTGGCGGAACAGATTATAGAGGCTTCTATCGCCGCATGCGTCAGCGGTCCTATGCAGATTTACAGCGAGTAACTGAGCAGAGGAATTGCCTTTGGGGAGGTATCATTATCTGAGTTGTCGTTATCCTTACGAGGCTCAGGTGTTCAACACCTGAATGGCAATAGGCTACTTTCCCAAGCCCTAGAGTACGCATGTGCAGGGGGCGCGGGGGGCGGAGCCCGCCCGCTATTAAATAAAATGATCTTTCGTCGCCGCCGTAGGTGGCGATACATTAAGAAAAAATAAAACATATGAATGATTTTTTTGATATGCAAAAAAGGAGGCACATTGCCTCCTTTTCTGTTTTCTATCTATGCATTTGCTTACATATTCTTGTTACTTAACCCCTTGACCTTCTGCCGCGTGATGGCGCGCAGGAGCGCCACATTGGAGTGGGAGGAGGCAACCTCGCTTGCGGGGTGGCTCAGGCGCGCTCTTGCGCGTTCTTCCGCCTTTTGCGCGCGCGCCTCATCGATTTCCTCCGGCCATTCGCAGGCCTGACAGAGTATAATGACGCCGTCCGTGCGTACCTCCATAAAGCCTTCGGAATGGAATGCGGTTTTCACCGCGTCCGCCGTCCGGATTACAAGCTCCCCTACCGTAAGTGCCGTGACCATGGGCACATGGTCGGCGAGCACGCCGATATGTCCCGCGATGGTGTTGACCGTTACGGAGTATGCTTCGTCGTTATAAAACTCGCGCTCGGGCGTTAGTACCATCAGGCGGAAGGGCTTAGGCATTTTTTTGCATCTCCCTGTACTTTTCGCGCACTTCGTCCAATGTGCCTGACATCAGGAACATGGATTCGGGGATATCATCCACCTTGCCGTCCACAATATCCGCAAAGCCTGCAACCGTCTGCTCAAGCGGGACAAAGCGGCCCGGCTCGCCGGTGAAGGCTTCCGCGACGCTCAGCGGCTGGGAAAGGAAGTTCTGCAGCTTTCTTGCGCGGTAAACGGTGAGCTTATCCTCATCGGAGAGTTCATCCATACCGAGTATGGCGATGATGTCCTGGAGCTCGTGGTAACGCTGCAGGCACTCCTGCACGCGGCGCGCAACGGCATAATGCCGCTCGCCTACGATTGCGGGCTCGAGTATCCGTGAAGTGGATGCCAGCGGATCTACCGCCGGGTAGATGCCGATTTCCGCAATGGAGCGAGAAAGCACCGTCGTTGCGTCCAAGTGCGAGAATATCGTCGCGGGTGCGGGGTCCGTCAAATCGTCCGCGGGCACGTAAACGGCCTGCACGGAGGTGATGGAACCGCGCGGCGTGCTTGCGATACGCTCCTGCAAATCGCCAAGCTCGGTCGCAAGCGTGGGCTGGTAACCAACCGCGGAAGGCATACGGCCCAATAGCGCCGAAACCTCGTTGCCCGCCTGTACGTAACGGAAGATATTGTCGATAAACAACAGCACGTCCTGGTGCATTTCATCGCGCAGGTACTCCGCCATGGTCAGTCCTGCGAGCGCCACGCGCATACGCGATCCCGGGGGCTCGTTCATCTGGCCGAAGGCAAGAGACGTACGGTTGATAACGCCGGATTCATGCATGTCCGCAATCAGTTCCGTACCTTCGCGGCTTCTTTCGCCAACGCCGGTAAACACGGAATAACCGCCGCGGTTCTTGGCAATGTTGTGCATCAGTTCCATAATAAGAACCGTCTTGCCGACGCCAGCGCCGCCAAACAGGCCGATTTTACCGCCGATCGGGTAGGGCGCCAGCAGATCGATGACCTTGATGCCGGTTTCAAACAACGTGGTGGAAGGGCGCTGCATGACAAACGACGGTGGCGGTTGGTGCACGGCGCGGCGGGGCGCGTCGATTTCGCCTTTGCCGTCAATCGGGCGGCCCAATGAATCGATGACGCGGCCCAAAACGGTCTCGCCCACCGGCACGGTGATGCCGCCGCCGGTATTCTGTACCGGGGTGCCGCAGCAAAGGCCTTCCGTCGCTTCCAAAGCGATGGCGCGTACCACGCCGGGGCCTGCGTGCTGGGCGACCTCCATATGGATGGGCGGCTCGGTCTCGGTTTTTAAAAGCGTGTTGAGCGCGGGCTCAAACCCTTTTTCAAACCGGACGTCGAGCACAGGCCCGGCAATTTTTACGATGGAACCGCGAAAATTCTTCTCAGTCATGCTGTTCACCTTTCCTCCGGGTCAAATGCGTTCGCGGCGCCCACGATCTCCGCAAGTTCGTTGGTAATGGAAAGCTGGCGAACGGAATGGTATTGCTGGGTGAGCTTTTCTATCATTTCATCCGCGCTTCGGGTGGCGTTTTCCATGGCGGCCATGCGCGCGTAGTTTTCGCTGGCATAGGCGTGTACCATGGCACCGTATACAAAGCCGATCATGAACTGCGGCACAAGCCCCTCAAACACTTCCAAAGGCGAGGGATCGTAAAGCATCTCCGATCGATCCTCGGGCACAGCGCGTTCGGGAATAAAATCAGCTAGTTCAAGCGGCAAAAGCTTCCGGTCGGTGGGCTCGTGCACCAGGGAATTGACAAAGTGCGTGTATACGATGCGGACCTCGTCGATCTCCCCTTTGTCGTACATCTCCATCAATATGGTGACGATTCTTCGCGCGGTATTGACGGAGGGGTCCTCCGCGATATGCGCGAAGCTTTCGTTGACCGTAACGCCGCGGCGCATAAAGTGCTGTGCCGCTACGTTGACCACTGTAAACACCTGCACCACACTGCGGCTTGCCATGCTTTTATCCGCTAACGCAAGGACGTCGTGGTTGTAGGAACCGGAAAGGCCCTTTTCGCCCGCCACCACAATATAGGCGGCTTTCTTTGCGTCCTCCCGCATTTGGATGTACGGGTGGGTCGTGTCCCCGGAATGGGCGAGGATATCCTGCATGACGTCCACGGCACGGTAAAAATACAGCCTGTTCTGCTCAATGCCTCT
>JAEXTB010000091.1 GCA_023453725.1 Bacillota bacterium
CTCGTGAACGCTCCATCCGTTGTCCTGCCAATCTGTCTGTTTTTGTGTGCATCCGGGTGCATGTATCGATGAAAAAAAATATTCTTTTGCATTTCTGAAGATAAATTGTGTATTTGTGCATCGCGGCTTCTGCTGATAGGCTCATTATATTGCCACTCCTTTTTGCTGTCAACTCCTTTTTCTTGACTTTTTATCGACCTGGTCATATAATACACTCAACGCATATGCACCCGGGTGCACATACAGAACATATCCTATACAAAAAAGGGCGGTGTTACTGATGTATTCTTATTTCCACGTAACCGAACTGGATCGTATGTTTTATGAGCAGAATCTGCGCAATCGCCTTCCGGGTACCATTATTGATGCGCACGCGCACTTTAATCTTCCGGAGCACGTTGCAAATATTTCGCCTGAAACCGTTGCGGGAGACTGGGCTTTGGAGTGCGGCCTGCTGATGTCCTATGAAGACGCCCGCTCCTATAGCGCCGCAATGTTCCCTGATCAAACATGGAACTTTGTTGCGCTCCCCTGGCCGCTGCGGGATGCGGATACCATCGGAAACAATGCGTATGTCTCCTCGCTCATTCAAAACCACACGCAGCGCGGCCTTTACACCGTGCGCCCTCAATATGATGCCGCCAAAATTGAACGGGATTATCTTGCCGGGGGGTTCTGTGGTTTTAAACCTTATCCCTACATGGCCAGCACAGTCAAAGGCGCGGATGTGAGCATATTTGATTTTATGCCTCATGCGCAGTTTGAACTGGCTGACCGTCTGCATGCCGCGCTGTTGATGCACTTGCCACGGGCAGGGCGTCTGCCCGATCCTGAAAACATTTCAGAAATCAGGACGATACTGAACCGCTACCCGAATGTAAAGTTGGTACTCGCGCATTTTGGCCGCTGCTTCCAGCATGAGTATTTCCAAAGGGCGCTTGACGCGCTCGGCGAGGACGCAAACCGTCTCTGGTTCGACTGCGCTGCAGTATTAAATCCCAAAGTATATGAAATTGCATTTGACAGGCTCGATTACAGACGCATCCTTTTTGGCACGGATCTGCCCATCTTCCTATGGCACGGCAAGCGTGAATGGGATGAAAAAGGCTATCACAATTTGTGTCGTGAGAACTTCTCCTGGAACAAGCATCCGTATCCCGAAGAGGAGGCAGACTACACGTTCTTC
This sequence comes from Bacillota bacterium, assembly GCA_023453725.1. Taxonomy (GTDB): domain Bacteria; phylum Bacillota; class Clostridia; order Christensenellales; family CAG-138; genus JAEYLA01. The sequence continues at coordinate 1,187 of JAEXTB010000091.1, forward strand.
ATTTATGAGCAGCTGAACAATATTCTGAATATACTTGGAGGCGACGCACACGTATTGGAGCATGTATTCTCCAGAAATGCAGAATCAGTTTACCTGCGCTGAACTCTTTTTATCTATTGGGCAAAACTGCCTGGAAATGAAAGCATCAGGCTGTTTCATCGGCAAAAACGATATCCATAAAGAGGGCAATCATGCACATTCATCTTATGCAAAAGCTTGGAAACATGGATCAGATTGCTGGAATCCGTGAGTTCAAAGCGACCCGTGGCCCTGAAAAAGGCCTTGAATTGCTTGAACTATACAATGCCGCCGGTCTCCGCTTCACCGTACTCCCCGACCGCTGCATGGATATTTACGATTTTTCCTACAAAGGGTGCAATCTCTCCTTTCATTCAAAAAACGGCCTCACCGCTGGGCGTGATCCTGCGGAGGATCAGTTTTTTCATCAATGGCCCGGCGGCATGTTAACGACATGCGGACTGCTCAATGTTGGCAACGCATGCGTGGACGGCGGCGTGCACCCCATCCATGGGCGCATCGGCAGCACGCCCGCGCGCCATGTATCCGTCCACGAAGGTTGGGAAGGTGATGATTACCGCCTTTCTGTAACCGGAGAAATCTGGGAAACGCGCTTATACGGCCATATGCTCTCGCTTTCGCGTACCATTTCTACGGGCCTATACGATAAGACGGTCACTATTACGGATGCCATCACCAACCACAGTGCCGCCGACAAGGAGTATATGCTGTTGTATCATATCAACTTCGGCTATCCGCTGTTGGACGCGCCAAGCGTGTTCCTCTGCTCCCCTGCCGCCACAGAACCGCGCAACAATGTGTCCCGTGATTGGGTACACATGTGCGCGCCGGATGAAGAACCGCCGCATCAGCTGTTTTTGCACACGATGCACGGGAAAACCGCCCGTGCGGCCATCATCAATCCCATGCTGCATTTGGCAGGTTATACTGCGTTTGATACTGCGCATCTACCCTATCTTTGCGAATGGAAGCATATGGCCGCGCATGATTATGTGGCTGCGCTGGAGCCCTGCAATTGTATCGGTCTAGGCCGTGTGGAAGAGCGCAGCAACGGCACCCTCCGGATGCTGCCCGCATACGGTTCCATCCGGCACACGCTCACACTCGGCGTACTGGACGGTCAAGCGGAAATTGACGCTTTCTCCCAATCCTGCAAACAATAAGGAGCGTTCTTATGAACTATATCGGGCTCGATATCGGAACAACCGGAGCAAAGGCGCTTCTCGTGAATGAAAAAGGAACCGTACTTGGCAAAGGGTATGCCGGATATGGTCTGATTTCCGATGGCTGCTATGTGGAGCAGCGTTCTGAAGACTGGGCGGAATGCGGCGCAAGCGCAATCCAAATGGCAATCAATGGACAGGATGTTTCAGGTATTGCCGCCATATCGCTTTCCACCCAGGGTGCCAGCACCGTCGCCATAGATGCGCTGAACCGCCCCATTGGCAATGCCCTTACCTGGATGGATACGCGCGCCACCGCGGAAGCTTCCGAACTTGCCCAATGCCTTGGCGACGATTACATCTACAAAAATACCGGATGGCGTGTCAGTCCCGCCCTTGACGCCGCAAAGATCATGTATATGAAGCGCTCAGGCGCTTACCGCAACGCGGTACGTTTTTTATCCACGCTCGAATATATGAATCTGTTTTTAACCGGAAACCCCGTGTGCGATCCGTCCAATAGCTCCATCCGCCAGCTCTACCATGTCGGCAATCACGACTATGACGACAATATTCTTCAGACAGTTGGAGTAACAAGGAAGGAACTTCCCGAAGTCGCTCCGACAGGCGCGCTTGTAGGCTTTGTTACCGAAGCTGCCGCTGCTGCAACAGGTTTAAAACCGGGAACGCCCGTATACAATGGCGGGCATGACCAATACTGCGCTTCCATCGGCATGGGCGCAATCACAAAGGGAGATATGCTGCTTTCGGCGGGCACCACCTGGGTGGTCATGGGCATTGACGACCGCCCGCTGTTTACCGATACGTATCTTGCCCCCGGCGTTCATCCGGTGCCCGGATTATATGGCGCAATCGGATCGCTTGTCGGCAGCGGCGCCTCCCTGCAGTGGTTTAAAAATAAGTTTCTCACGGAGGACTTTGAAGAAATTAACCGAGAAGCCGCCCTACGTGCAGATAAGGTATGCGATCTCTTTTTCTATCCCTATTTGTCGGGCGCAAACTATCCCGTTTGGAATCTTAACGCCCGAGGTTCTTTTACGGGCATCAGCCTTGAGCACGACCGGTTTGATTTTGCCCGCGCGATCATGGAGGGGGTCGCCTTTGGCGTCCGCCGTACGCTTGATGATTTTGCCGAAAACGGGTGCGGTATTCAAACGTTAAAAATCATGGGGGGCGCGGCAAACAGTTCGCTTTGGTGCTCGCTCATTGCAGCGGCAGCAAATGTGCCTGTTGAAATCTCCTGTGAAAGCGAAGCATGCGCGCTTGGTGCGGCCATCATTGCCGCAACAGGTGCCGGAGAGTATAAGGACATTACTGAAGCGGTACATGCCATGGCCACGCGGAGCCACAAGGAATATCCGGATGCCGCGCTAGTTTCCGTTATGGACGAGAAATACTTGCGCTACTCCCGTATGTGGGATGGAATTGCCCGGTTTTATCAGTGAATGGCAAGGACATCATAGAAAAACCCCGCAAGATAGAAAACAAACTTGCGGGGTTCGATATTGAACTATATTTACTGTTCGATTTCTCCCGGAATATCAACCATTATGACTCATAACGTTTGAAAAGAACGCTGTTTTCCTTTGCAATATGAAGGAATATGTCGTCGGCCAATTCATGCAGTTTGAGATAAACAGCCTTCATGGTAGGGCATGCATACTCCGGCGGGTCAAAATCATTTGTCTCTCGTATGATACGCTTAATAATCTGCCCAGCCCCATCATGCTCATCCTCCAATTCGAGAATGAGCGCGCGTATGGCAGCCCTATCTTCCGGCGTTTGGTCGGTTTTGAGCATTGCCGGGAAGAGTTCCTCTTCCTCCTTTGCAAAGTGTTCCTCAAGCTCCATTTTCAGCTCGCTGAAGCTGCGATGCAGTTTCATCAGCTGTTCTTTACCGTGTTTATAGTGAACAAGTAATATCTTATTGACAAGCTGATCCAGTTCCTTCCACAGCATACGCTCCGGCTGATGATGAATTTCAAGTATGAGGTCGATCAGTTGTCCATCGGATAGCTCCGTTACAGGGAGTTCCTTGTCTGGCCTAACTAAATAGTCACCGTAAGCGTTCTGTACTTCAGCAATGAAATCCGCTGTAAGGCCGGCTTCTTTTATTGCAGCTTCAAGCGTCCGATCCCCCTGACAGCAATAGTCTATATGCAGTTCATTCAGGCGTGAAGTAATGGGTGGAAAGTAAGTTACAAGTTCTCCAAGATGCGTCTTGCCATCGATTACAATTGTCTGATTCATGAAAATACCTTCCTTTCTGTATAAGTACGGTCGTTTCCAGCCTTGCTATTTCTCATTCTGGACAACAATACTTTAAAAACGCCTTAACGGTGCTCAAGGCATAAAAAGTCCTATTATAATAGTAACCCCGAAAGGGTTTGTTCAATTACTTGGCATAAAATTATTTAGACTTCCTTGGGCATTATTATGCCATTGTTTTTTGTCTTTTAAGAAATAGCGGCCCTGTTGGACCGCTATTTCCTAAATGCACTTTCCCCCATTACAGGAGTTCTACATATCCTTCTGTTCCGTTTACGCGAATTCTTTGCCCATCTTTTATCAGTTTGGTAGCATTCTCCACGCCGATCACTGCCGGTAACCCATACTCACGCGCAATTACCGCCCCATGGGTCATCAATCCCCCAACCTCGGTCACCAGGCCTTTTATGGATACAAACAATGGCGTCCAGCTGGGGTCGGTAAAGGAGGTGACCAATATATCTCCCGCTTCCAGATCAGCCTCCTCTAAGTGTAAGATCACACGCGCCCGCCCTTCTATCACGCCGGACGAAACAGGCAGACCTATCATGGCTGCGGCCGGGAGGTTTTCCCTCTTATAGGTACCTGAAACAATTTCACCGTCAGATGTAGTCACACGCGGGGGCGTTAGCTTTTGATAGTATTCGTACTCGGCCTTTCGGCTCCCTATGATCCGGTAATCCAAATTATTTGCGCGTATAGCTTCGCGAAATTCTTCAAAGGTGAGATAATAGATATCTTCCTTTTCACGAATTGCACCCGTCTGTAGGAGTAGTTCAGCTTCTTTTTTTAGCGCCTGTTTATAAACGAGGTAACGGCTTACTATGACGTACTTGGGATATTCCCGGTACCCCATGAGATTTCTGAACAGGTCGATCATCCGTTTTGTTTCTTTGGATTTTTGCTCACCGTCCGGCAATCGCTTCAATCGGCCCAATAACTCCTGTTCCTTTTTCAAGGCTTCCTGCATCCCTTGTTCAAATTTCCGATTGGCCTCGCCAAGCGCAAAGTTTTTGATGTTATTGAGTATCATGGGAACAAGTATAGCCGGGTTTTCACTCCAGCGAGGTTGCGTAATATCGATTTCTCCGGCACATCGCATACCGTATTTGTGAAGATAAGCATGGATCGCGTTTCTGGCCTCCTGCCCGCCATCAAACCTCACTAGTTCATCCAGAAAGTCATCGTCTTCTAAATGCTGCAAATACGCAACGACTTCCGGATAAGGGCGGATCACATCCGCAACATCCAACAGCTCCAGCCCCATCTCCGATGTAATATTGTTTGGAACGGATTGGGAGAGCGTGTCTGCCGCGTTTTGTTCACCCAACCATTCCTTCATTTTTTCATTGATCCATGAGGAAGCGTATATGGCGGCATTGATCACATCCGAACTTTTGGGGTCAAATACTATCTTCTTTAATTGCCGGATATCCTCCTCAATAAAATCGAATAACTCCGTCCCCGATTTTGTTTGGATGTTTTGTTTTAATTCCTCTATCGATGTTTGGTAGTTCTCTATCAATTCCAAAACAATTTCCGGGCTGTTTTCGAATCGGGATAGAAATTCCCAAGAAACTTCTTTATTGGTCACGTTAGGATTCTGTTCTTTTTTATCATCTGGCAATGACTTTATAAAATCTTCCCGCTCTACAATAGTCATCAGCGCATCTTTCATGAGCGGATCGTGCTGTTCCATGGTATCCAATAACAGTTTTCTGCTCTCAGCCGCGGCCAGCATAGGGGTAACCTCAACAAACAGCCTACCGCCAGCTTGATACCTGGGGCCGAAGGATGTGAGTTGAAATATCGACAGCCCCAAGGGTTTTAAGGGATCGGTCATCATTTGTTGATGGCCGACGGATACATAAACGTGATATCCTCCATCATTCGGTTCAGGGACTGGGTATAGCGTCGTGATCGGCCGGCTCTGGACAATGTAAAATGTATCATCGGCTAGGCACCATTCTATATCCTGTGGGCAGCCGAAATGTACTTCGATTTTTCTACCCAGCTCCGCAAGCTTACGGATCTGCTCATCCGTTAGTGTTTGCCTGTTCTGCTTCTCTGGCGCAATGTCCCGTTCTTTTGTGCCGCCGTCCTTTAAAGCGTAAATACCTATCTTTTTGGCGGATATCTTCTTATCTATTACCTTTCCGTCCCGCACTTTGTAGTGATCGGCACTCACCAAGCCGGAGACCAGGGCCTCGCCAAGCCCGAAACCGGCGTCAATTGATACCACCCTTCTATTCGAGGTGACAGGATCGGCAGTAAAGAGAATTCCTGATGCCTCCGGGAATACCATCTTTTGAACAACGACAGACAGGTGGACGTCTCTGTGCTCAAAGCCGTTTTGAACACGGTACGTTACCGCCCGCTCGGTGAACAGCGACGCCCAGCACTTGCTGATGTGTTTGAAGATTGCCTCTTTCCCGATAATGTTCAAATAGGTATCCTGCTGGCCTGCAAATGAGGCCGTTGGCAAATCCTCGGCAGTCCCGCTGGATCGCACAGCATAGGCGTCTGTTTCGCCAAGCCTCGAGAGAAAGCGGGCAATCTCTTCCTGAATGTCTTCGGGGATGGGTGCCGCTTCGATGACACTTCGAATTTCAGCACTCAGCGTACCGATTGCATTCCGGTCTTCCGCCACCAGATGCGATAGCTGACCCAGCAATCCATCTATCATCGGCGCTGCCCCGGTCATTCTTTTGAAGGCATCGGTGGAAACGCAGAAGCCGTCCGGCACGCATATCCCTTCAAGCTTAGATAGTTCCCCGAGGTTCGCGCCTTTCCCGCCTGCAACCATGCGTTCTGTTTTGGCAATATCCTGAAATCCGAGCACATATGAACTCATATGTTCCTCCTTTTGCGATTTCGTCCTTTGATCATTTTGGAGAATATTCCTCAAAATAATCCCCTCCGGCGAATCGCATTATGATATTGCATTATAACAGCATCGAATGCGAAACAAACAGCCTGCATTTGTAATTTTTTATATGATATAATGAAGAGGGAAAGGTTGTATTTTTCAGTAAATCAAGCCCAACGCCTGAATGCACAGTATTGAAATCATACTATTATTTACTTCTGAGCATCAAGAACAAACAAAGATGCATCATGCCCCATGAAAATCTTACTTCCAGTGTAAAAAGTCTGAGATTGAATATTCCTATATCCTATTTGGGCCATAGCATCAGTTAACTCCATTTGAACAAATCCGTTATGCACCATATCTGAAACGATGTTTTCATTTTTATTGAAATCTACGATCAGAAGATGTCCGCTTTCATTTAGAATCCCATATAGTCTTGATAAAATGAGTGCGGTGTCTTTGATATGGAGTAAAACCTGCGCCATGAAAATATAATCGGCATGGAGATCCGAAAGACTGTCTTTTTCAAAGTCAAAGCATAAGGTTGCCGCATTCTGAATACTGGAACTGGAAATCTTATGTTCAACCTCATGAATCATATTTTGCGAGCTATCCAGAAAAAGCACGGAATGAAAAACGTCTATCAGGTTCATCCCGACAAGACCGGTTCCACACCCAAAATCAATGGCTCTTTTGCTTTTTGTATCAACCAAATATTCACGAATGGCGTCTGATGATACATTCGCGATTTCAATCCGTTCAGGAGTATCATATCGATTGGCTATCATTTCAAATTTATCCGTATTTCCCATTGTTGCCTCATTCCAAAAACTCAATAGTTAAATGTCACCTGCCGCAAAGCTTACGATCAATCAGAACACGAAACTATCTCTCTGTTCGGTCTTACTCATGCAGGAATACCTTGATTTCGATTTTGAGCCAGTTTCCGGCCATCTCCTTTGACGTAATTCGCCCAAAGAGCAATTTCCCCGCATCCATAAGACGGGAGAATATTGCGTTATCCGCTTTTGGGACATAGCCGATTTTAACGCCATCGGCATTTTTGATTACAATTGCCCTGTCATCATGGGGATTATCGGGTTCGCGAAAAAAGTCAAGTTTATCATCGATCTGCAAATGGGATTCCAATTCCTCTATCCCCGCAATATGGCTGGTACCTGCCACATGTGTATCGAACAGAAATGTGTCCCGTTCAAAGGGCTTGGCAATGGTCAGGTCTCCCTTGCCATGCAGCAGGCTGACAAGCCCGCTACCTTCGCTTTTTATTAAATCGCCCACTCTCTCATCTCACCATCTCTTCAATCTTTTGCCTATAAACGGCAAGCAGTTCATTCAATTGGTTTATGCATGCTTCAAGTTCCGCTTTCCGGGCCGCCACTCTATCCGGGCTCTGAAGAAGGGATCTCATCGTGTATGGATATTCTGATTTTATCTTGGATATCGTTTCCTTTATGCCTTGGAGCAGTTTTGTTAACTGCTCTTTCTCTTGCATAAAACGTGCAAGCCCGTTTGGTTTCATGTCGGGAGGTTCAGGTGCAACAACCATCTCGCTGATGATACGCAGCCCGTCCAGGTCTCCGCGCTCGTACGCCTCGACAGCATTGTGGAATAACCGAATCCTCGCTTCACTCAAATCCGGATGCAGATCCGGGTGCAGTGACTTTACAATGGACCGATACAATCTTTTCATTTCTCGGGTTTCTTCGTCAGTCAGTATTTTACCATGGCTGCGCTCAAGAGCGGCAATCATTCTGCCGATCTGCTCCTCTAGCTTTGCCTGATACTCGGCGAACTCGAAATCCAGGGCCTCATCAATTTTAGAAAGAGTAATTTTCTCCTGCCGATTCTTCTTCGCCTGTATCAGTTCTGCCTTTCGTTTGAGACGGAGAATCGCGCACTCAATCTCATATACCTTATATTCCAGTTTCCCAACAGAGAGCATATACGCCATCTCGATGTTCTTGCATTCTTGGTACAAAAGTTCATCGCGTTCAAGAACAAGCATAGAAAGTTCCGTGCGGAGTTTTTCAACATCCGCTTTCAGCTTTTCAATATCGGGATATGCAATAATACTGCTTGGCGAACCGGAAGTGGCATTGTTCAAAATATCTACCTCGCTCTTATAGGTACATATCTGTCCATTTTCTTTATAAAATTTTTCTTACTGCATTTATCCTACAACAGGAGGCTCTTTTCTTCAACGTCTGCTTTGTACGGGTTCAGTCCAAGATTGTGGAAAGCCTTTCGGTGATACTGTCCAGCGTATCATATAATTCGGCTGATTAATATTATGGTTGTATCAGGTAAATCGGCTTCGATTAGGAGAATTTGATATGACTCTAAAAAAGAGGAGTATACCCGCTGCTGTTGTAGATATTACTACTCCGGCGCTCAATTCTATGTTGGGGAAGTATTTCATCGGCCAGACGGAGTTATTGAACTTTGGAAATCGATGCGATGCATGGGGTGGTATCGTCAATCCCATCAACTCAGGTGTCAACATATACTTTGATATTTTTACAATTACGAACTTCTCAGCCCAAAGCTTTGTCGGGGAAATTTTGCTCAACGCAAAGCCGCCTCGAAAAGCAAAACCATCTTCCACGGTCACTCCATCAAACCAGGCCATACTCCCGCCACCAAAACCCAAAGCCGTCATGCTGGATGCGGATAATTTTGCCGAACCGCTTTCAAAAGGCGTGAACATATTTGGCAGGATCGTCCCACCGAATTCTACCCTTGTAAGCGACTCGCATAAAGGATCCATCATTATTCCACCGGGCGGCACGTTTTCTATACTTCTCCAATCGCAGTATTCGCAAAACGTGCAGGGTACCATTGTTTTGACCTGGTGGGAAGAAAAAACATGCTGAAACAACCCTTTGCCTCGGAGAAAGCAGAATATGAGATTGCTATCAAATAAGAAAGAAAAGCTACCAGAAGAGGTTGTTGTTTTATCGGACGCCGTCTATCATTCGTACCTAGGAAAATATTTCCTTGGTCAAACGGACATGATCCACTTTGGAGGCAGCTATAACGCCTGGGGTGCTTTGGTCAACCCTGCACATTCCAACGTGAACATGTTTTTAAACGCTTATACAATTTCCAATTTCTCAAATGAACCTTTTACCACCGAAGGCTGGTTAAGCAGCACGCTTCCCGGAGAAGCAAAGCCATCAAGGCATTTCTCAGCTGGAAATCAAGCCTTCCTTCCACCGCCGCAACCCAAAGTAAACATCATGAGCGCGAGCGGTGTGACAAAGAAATCCCCCACCGGCGGCACCTATACGTTCACACGGAGGGTTGAGCCGGATCAAACGCTTACAAAGCATGACTTTCAGGGGATGTACATTATTCCACCCGGAAGCTCCTTTGCCCTGTTCTTTTTATCTCCCGGAAAAGAACACGTCAAATCCAGACTGGCTTTTGGCTGGTGGGAAGAACAAGTCGATTGCGATAACGCGGGCAAGCTGCTGAAGTAACGCGTATATGTTTAATCTGCAATTTCAGGATAGGTGGTTATTATAGCAATGTGCCAACATTTCGAAATCCCTCGCGAAATAAATCGCCAGATTCGGCCTTCTTCTGACTGCCAAAGGGTGATAGGATACAATTGCCGGACAGCCCATTACAGTATGCCATGAACCGCGCAGATCCTTTACGTGGGCTTCGCCGTCACCAAACATAGCCCGAACTACAACATCGCCCAAACAAACGATAAATCTCGGCCGGATTGTTTCAATTTGCCGAACAAGATATGGCATGCTGAATTGTCTTGCTCTTTCTTTATCATACTTTCGCAGCGGCCTGCATTTTAGCAAATACGTTATATAGATGTCATCTGCTTTCAAATTAGCCTCGCATATTGCTTTTTGCAGCGTCTGCCTCGTCCAGCAGACATATCCTTTGCCTTGTTTGTTTTCCCGTGCACCCGGATTATCTAAGATGATAACAATAGGCGCTTTCGGGTTTCCCTCCCCCCATATAATACGCGATTTCTCGGTGCATACTTCACATTGTTCATAGCCCGCAGCTTCTAATGGTAAGCTCTCCTCTTGCCAAACCTCAGGTAAAAAGTTTGAATCCATGGCATCTACTCCAAACCTAATCGAAATCATATGCGTATTGGTTCATACGGACAGTGCCTCAGATTCCAGATATGTCTTTAGGACAACAGCATGGTTAATTTGCGGATCTTTTGCCCCATACAGCAAGGTAACCATATTTTGCTTGCTTTGAAGTATGAGCTGCCGGGCGGCTGATTGTGCCTCGGCATTTGCATCCAGTTCCGCTTGATAAAGCGCGGCAAACGCCTCAAAGTTCTCCGCTCTATGCCCAAACCATATCCGAAGCTGGGAGCTGGGGGCAAGCTCTTTTACCCATCCGTCCAGATGCGCATTTTCTTTGGAGACGCCCCGTGGCCACACACGATCCACCAACAAACGAATACCATCGCTTTTCTCATAAGAGTCATAAATCCGCTTTATTTGTATTGCCATAGGAACGTCCACCTCACTTTCTGCAATTGGCGGGTTGTTGCGCCAATGGTATTCACGCACGTATGAAATAATCTCTATTCAACAAGTTCAGTTTTTGCAAGAAAACGCATAACCATTCCCCTTGCTGCAACTACGGGTTACCCTTTCGCACAACCAAAACAGGATTTCCGCAGTTTTCAGGCCTATGTGGTTATTTTATAACCGACAAGGCCTGATAAAAACAATCAATAACTTATTGTACAATGGTGAAAGATACAACCAATTTATTCAAGTTTAATGCGCAAAGAGAAAAGGCGTATACATAAGCTGATCGTACCGGTTTCGGGTGTCTCAAGAAAAACGCAGCAATGCTACACGGCCAAATAATGCTTGGCAATCTCCTCGGTAAGCTCGCAAGTCTTTCCTCTTGCCACAATCTGCCCTTTTTGCATCATCAGATAGTGATCGGCCAGTTTTCTTGCAAACTTCAGATTCTGCTCCACCACGATGGTGGTAATGGACATTTCCTCTGAAATGGAAAGTAGGATATCGGCGATTTCAGCCACGATATTGGGTTGTATCCCCTCAGTGGGCTCATCCAGAAGCATGACAGTGGGAGACGCCATCAGGCACCGCGCGATGGCAAGCTGCTGTTGAAGCCCACCTGAGAGCACCCCGCCCTTGCGCTCCAGATGTACATTGAGCGAGGGAAAATACTCCAGCACCTTTTTCATCTGCTTTGCACAGTTGATCCCCTCGTGACCAAGCATGCCCAGTTCCAGATTATCCTTTACGGTAAGGTTGGATAATATCTCTCTGCCCTGCGGCACATACCCGATTCCCGCGCGGGAGCGCAGATACGGCGGCATCTTGCTGATGTTCTTTCCTTCGAACTCGATCATTCCCGCCTCAAGCGGCAATACCCCGATCAGACTTTTAAGAAGCGTCGTCTTTCCTACGCCGTTACGCCCCAATATTGCGAGGCGCGCCTTGGTTCCGGCCTCAAAAGAAACGCTGGTGATGATTTTACTTTTGCCATAGTTGACCATCAAGCCCTCTGCCTTCAGCATTCGATTTTCTCCTCCTCGCCCTTTAAATACACACGGGCAACCTCGGGGTTTTGCTCTATTTCCTCGTATGTTCCCTCGGCCAACAAGGTACCTTGATGCATGACTGTGATGATGTTGCTGATCTGCTTGACGAACTCCATATCATGTTCCACCACTATGACCGTATGATCAGCAGCAAGCGCCTGTATCATGCGGCCTGTTTTGGCCGTTTCCTCCGCAGTCATACCGGCTGTGGGTTCATCAAGTATGATAAGCTTGGGATCCTGCGCCATCACCATACCCACTTCGAGCCATTGCCGCTGACCATGGGAGAGGGAGCATGCCATTACCGAGCGCTCTTCATACAGGCCGATCTGCCGCAATATGGCGCATACCCGCTCCGCAATCTGTTGGGTCCGGCGGAAAAACACCGTCTGCGGAATGGAGGAATAGCCGTACAACGCTACCTCCACGTTTTGGTAAGCGGTCATGTTTTCAAACAGATTGGGGCCTTGGAACTTTCGCCCGATCCGATATTTTTGTGAAATCTCGCTGGGGCTTTTGCCCGTGATATCGCAACCATCAAAAACAATACTGCCCTGCGTGGGTTTGGTTTTGCCGGTTATCATGTCCATCAGCGTGGTTTTTCCAGCCCCGTTGGGCCCTATGATGACCCGAAGTTCGCACTCATCTAACGTAAGATTCATGTTGCTGACGGCCTGGAATTTATTAAAATCCACGTATAGCCCGGTTACCTTTAAAATTGGCGCAGCCATCAGCACACCTCCTTTTGTTCCAAGGATGCGTTTTTCCGCCTGGCGTCGCCGCGCAAATATTGAATACTGATCAACTTTCCAATTAAACCATTTGGCATGAAGAATACAAAAATCAGTACTACAACGCCCATAATCAACATCCAATAATCCGCGATCTGCTCAGAAAGCAGCGTTTGCGTCCAGTTGATGAGTATCGTGCCCACGATAGCGCCTGTCAGGTTGCCTCTGCCGCCAATCGCCACCCATACAAGAAGCAGAGTAGAAAGGGTAAGCCCCACCTCCGTAGGGGAAATAAATCCATTTGTGGGAATATAAAGAACGCCCGCCAATCCTGCCAAGACACCGGAAACCACATATACCGCGATCTTAAAGCGGTGGGGCTTATATCCCAGAAAAGTAAGGCGTGATTCGTTTTCGCGGATTGCCTGCAAAACCGTACCAAAGCGGGTGTGGGTCAACCAGATACAAAATAGATATACAAGCAGCACCACCCCAAGCAATATGTAATAAAGCATATTGAGCGAAAGAGGCGCGCTGCCCAGCAGCGAGCGTTCCAGCCCTCCCAACCCATTGCTGCCATTGGTATAGGCATGCTGGTTGGTAACAAACAACTCGAATATCTGCGCGAGCGCCAGCGTAATGAGGGAAAAGAATACGCCGCTGATCTTGCTGGAAAATATGAATGTCCCAAGAAAGGCCGCTATCAACCCCGGCACAACAAGCGCGAGCAAAAACGCTCCAACCGGACTTAGGAGCGGGGCAAATAGCGCAGGTATCTTTTCGAGTCCTGCCTGCTCCATATACCATGGCAGCCCTTTGAGAAACGTATATGAGAGCGCCACCATATAGCCGCCTGTACCAAACAGTACGGCGTGCCCCATGCTCATAAGGCCGGTGTACCCCCATAATAAATCAAGGGATATGGCGAATATAATATAAACCAGCACCCTGCCCATTAACTCCGTTCGGAACGAAGAGAACAGCAAGGGGAAAATTGCCAAGAACAGGAACGCCACACCATCGATATAGCGGTTTACCGGTAGAGACCTGAGTTTTTTGAGCAGCATTGGCAGCCCGCCCCTCTCATTTTTTAGCTATAACAACATATGGTCCGCATTTGCCTTACCTTTTCTCCTTTGCGAACAACCCCTCCGGCTTAAAACGGATCAGTATGATAATAATCAAAAACACCAGTATCTTTGCACCGACATCGTTCCAGAACCCGCCTAGGACGGTGACGGATTCTCCAATAAGTCCCGCAGAAAACGCAGTGCCAAACAACGAATCCACGCCGCCGATTACGACATTCAAAAACGCGTCGGTCAGGTACTGCACGCCCATAAACGGCGAAACCGTGCGTATGGGGGCAAGCATGGCTCCTGATAGCCCGGCGAGCGCCGTACCGTAGGTAAACGTAATGGTATCGATGCGCTGGGTATTGACACCCAGGCAGCCCGTCATGGACCGGTTCTCGGTAATGGCGCGAATCTGCTTGCCCAGCGTGGTTTTATAAATAAGCAGCCATGTAAGAAACAGCGCAAGTGCAGCGACAAGCAAAATAACCATATTGTAATAAGGGATGGGCACACCTTCAATTTCCAACGTTCCGCTTACCGGGATATTGACATATTTGAGCTCCGGGCCGCTGATAAACCGCACGGCCTGCTGGATTACCAGCGAGAGGGCGTAGGTAGCCAGCAGCGTTTCCGCCGTTTTCCCATACAAGCGACGGATGACCAGCCGCTCGATAGCGGTACCCAGCAGACCCGTTATCAGAAAAGCGCCTATGATGGAACAGAAATAGGGCAACCCCAACACCGTGCTTGTGTAATAGGCCACATAGGCACCAACCATAATCAATTCCCCGTGGGCAAGGTTTACTACCTTCATGTGGCCCATGATGATGACAAGCCCCAGCGCGCTCAGTAGAAACAAAGCGGAAGAATTGATGCCGTTGGCCAGCAATAATGCAAACATATGGGACTCCCCCTTTTTAAAATAGGAGTTCAGAGCACGGCAGGGCTGTCGTGCTCTGAACAGCGCCATTAAAACCGTTTAAAAGCGGCTTAGGGCTTGGGTTCAATCAGTTCGGGGGATTCGTACACGACTTTGAATGAGCCATCGGGAGCAACCTGCGCGATACGGCCGCGGCACCAGAGATGGTGGCTGTTTTCGTCAATCTTGATGTGTCCCTGCGGGGCGTCCATTTCCAGGCCCTTGAATGCTGCCAAAATAGTCTCAGGCTTAAAATCTGCGGCCTTTTCAAGCGCCATGGCAAGCAGCTTGACCGAATCATAACTGGCCTCGCCTACCGCTGTTACATCGCGGTTACCAAATTTCTTTTCGTATTTGTCCACGAAGGTTTTGTTCGCTTCGCTCTCGATGGTGTTGAAATAGTTGAAACAGGAGTAATGCCCCACCGCCGCGTCGCCAATGGCCGCGACCGAGGCTTCGTCTGTGATGGTGCTTGCAATGGGCATTGTCGCAGCATCAAAGCCATAGCTCTTATACTGCTTGTAGAAAGCCACAGCGCTGTCGCCATTCAGGTTGGCATAGATCACATCCGGATCGGCTTCTTTTATTTTGGCAATAACGGAAGCGAAATCAGAATTGCCGGAGGGCACAATCTCATTGCCCACGATCTCGCCGCCGTTTGCCTTTACCACTTCAACGGCCTGCGCGTGAATCAGAGATACATACACCGTCTCCGAACCCAGGAAGAAGAACTTTTTGCCAACGTTGTCCATCAGCCAGGGTACAAACAGGTCGTTTTGCTGGTTGAGTACGCTGCCGGTATAAATGAGATTCGGGGAAGGATCTTCGCCTTCATAGAAGGTGGGATATACCAGGATGCCGTTGTTCTGTTCCACAATGGGCCGTGCCGCAACACGGCTCGCCGAGGTGTAAAGGCCTACCGTGGCCACGACCTGATCCTGCATGATCAGCTTTTTCATTTTGTCGGCTGCTTTGGCCGGATCGGTGGAATAATCCTCGAATATCGGAACCAGTTTCTTGCCCTTTACGCCGCCCGCCTCGTTTACCTCGTCGATCGCCATCATAGCAGCATTGTACATGCACTCCTCGGTAATAGCCGTAGCGCCGGTCTTGGAGAATATCAGGCCGATTTTAATCTCGCCAGATGCTCCTCCGCTTACGTTTGAACTCCCACACCCCGTTAGCCCGAGAACTGTCGCTGCGCACAATAGCAGCGCCATGCCAACCCTTACCCATTTTTTCATTCTGCTTTCCTCCCCTTACTCGCTTCAGAAACCGCATTAAGATATATCTCCAAACGCCGTTTTCACGGCAAATTTGGGCAGACGTAAAATCCCCCGGCCTATTAACGCTTCCGTTCATGCTGCAAAAGCACCTCTGCGGCGGTCCGTACCGCCCGGCTCATCGATGAATATCCGCCGCAGCGGCACAAATGCCCGCCCAGCGCCTCCAATACATCCTCCTCCGAAGGGTCCGGATGTTTATCTAGCATCGCCTTTGCCGCCATCAGAACGCCCGGGATACAGAACCCGCACTGCACCGCGCTGTGGTCTATAAACGCCTGCTGCAGTGGATGCAGGCCCTCATCATTCGCCAGTCCCTCAACGGTCAGTATATCTGCGTCATCGGCTTCCGCAGCCAATATGATGCAGGACCGTACGGGTACGCCATTCATCAGAACGGTGCACGCGCCGCATTCGCCGTTCTCGCAGCCTGATTTGGTGCCGGTGAGCCCTGCTTCCTCCCGGATAAAGTGCAGCAGGGTTTGCGCCGTATCCACTTCCGCTTCTATCCGCTCGCCGTTGATGCGCATCGCAACCGGAACCTTATGCATACAGCACACCTCTATTCATCTCTTCAATCACCATTTTAATAAGAACCCGGATCATTTCTTTTTTATACTCCGGCGAGGCGCGCATGCTGCTGCTGCGGGGAGAGATGTTGTTCACAATGGCCGCCAAAGCTTCGTCTAAAAGCGGTGTGGAGTAAGGGGCGCTGTTCAATATTTCCTCCGCCATGCGCGCGCGCGCAACTGTGGGCCACGCCGCACCCAAAGCAATACGGAAATTATGAAGCCCTTCGCAGTAGACAGCCACACTGATGCCCGAAAGATCCATGCCCTTTACGCGGCTCCTTCGGTAATATTTGCTTTTTGAGCGCTCCGGGGGCGTTTTGAGCTGTACGCCTTTCAACACCTCTCCGGGCCGCAGATCCACTTTGCCGGGGGCCAGCAGGAACCGTTCCAACGGGATTATCCGCTCTGCCTGCAAGCTGACCAGGTGCACATCCGCGTTATACAACAGCAGGCCGGGCAGTGAATCCGCTGAAGGCGAGCCATTACAGATATTCCCGCCGATGGTGGCACGCTGTCGAATTTCATAACAGCCGATATGTCCTGCTCCCTCCACCAGCGCCTGATACACTTGCGCAAGCGGATGCTCAAACACAGCTTGCACTGGTTCCGCAGCTCCAATGAACAGGCCGCCCTGTACCGGATAAATACCCCGTAATTCCTCTACAGCCTTCACATCCACCACAACAGTGGGTTTGAGTCTTTCCTCACGCATCAGCAGCAGCAGATCTGTCCCGCCCGCCAGGAGTTTTACGCCCTCCTGTACGGCTAGCTCCAGCAGAGCGGGAAGCGTAACGGGTCTTTCGTATCGATAGTCGCTAACGATCATCGAGGCCACCTCCCTTGCGCTTGGTAACAACCCGATCAGCTGATGCCGGGAGGCTATGAAAGCGCAGGCCCGTTGCGTCATTGATTGCGTTGAGCAGCGCAGGCGCGGTACCAACCGCACCATGCTCCCCAATGCCCTTTGCGCCATAAGGCCCGGATTCTTCAGGCGTCTGTACAAAAAACACCTCTGTTTTACATGGAATGTCCTCAATGCCGGGGATTTTATAATCCACCAGCGTATCGTTACGTACTTTTCCGGTCTTTTGATCAAAGACTACCGTTTCACTTAGCGCGCTGCCCGCCGCCATCAACATGGCGCCGGTCACCTGCTCTTTGGCAAGTGCCGGGTTGATAATGGTTCCAGCATCGATGGCATTTAGTAGGCGCAGCATTGTTACCTCGCCAGTACGCAAATCCACTGCGACCTCCGCACCGACGCAGCCGAATGTCCAGTCGGCCGCGGCATTGCCCTGCCCGGTTTCGGCATCGTGGTTCTGTATACCCTCAGGTACAAAATAGCCCACGCCCATAACCGGTTGTGTAAGCGCAATGCCATCCGGCCTGCAAAAGCCCGTGGCAAACTGCCCCCAGCCAATTGACTGGCCGTCATAGCGCACCTCGCCCCCCCCAACTTCCACGCAGTCAGCAGGCACACCAAACACCTTTGCCCCCTGCTCCCGTAGCTTGCACTTTAAGTCCTCAGCCGCCAGCAAGACAGCATTTCCCGCTCCCCACGTGGAACGGCTGGCCACTGTCTGCCAATCGTACGGGGAGATGAGCGTATCCACAGAATACCGGAAATGCACCCGTTCAAAAGGCAGCCCGAGCGCTTCCGCGCCAATCTGCGCCAATGCAGTATGCAAGCCCTGGCCCATATCCACAGCGCCCGTACTCATGCTGACGCTTCCGTCGGCATTGATCTTTATGAATGCGCCGGATTGTGCGTTGGTGGGCATACATGGTGTTTTCATATAAGCCGCCATGCCGCGCCCTATGGCAACATGCGATGGAAATTTCGGTTTTATAGTGCCAAACAGCTTTTCGGAAATGATGCGTGTGCATTCCCCTACATTTCCGTTGGATGGATGCATTACCTGCCCCAGCCCGTTTTTGTCCCCCGGGCGCAGCAGGTTTTTTAAGCGGAGTTCCTGTGGCTGCATTCCTAGTTTCTCTGCCGCTACATCCATCAAGCTTTCAACCGCCAGATGCGCCTCCGGATGCCCATATCCACGGGTAGCCCCTATAGGCGGCGTATTGGTATATACGCCATACACATCCAGGCGCAGATGCTCTACGCTGTACGGGCCGGTGCCTGCCGAGGCCATTCCTGTGATGATATTGACGGCATAATCGGCATTCCCGCCGCTGCCTAGCGCCGATTCTCCTACCATTGCCAGCAGCTTCCCTGTTTTATCAAATCCCAGCCGGTACCGGCATCTTGCGTTACGGCCATGGGTTACCCCGCAGAACATTTCTTCACGGCTTAACAGCAGCCGCACGTATCTTCCCGGTACCAACCGCGCCACACAGGCCACAAGCGCCTCAATCGTGATATCCGACTTGCCGCCGAATCCGCCGCCCAAAAAGGGAGCAACGACCCGTATCTTGTTATAAGGGATTTCTAAAAGTTCCGAAATGGCTGCCTGTACCACAAATGGCGCCTGGGTGGTAGCATACATGAGCATGGAGCCATCCTGTGCATAACGGGCTACCGCGCAATGCGGCTCCATTTGCGCATGGATCACCGAGGGGAAACAATACTCCCCTTCCACCACGCAATCCGCCGTTTCCATAACCGTGTCGGCCTGGCCTTTGCGAATCTTGAAATGCTGGTAGGTATTATGCCCCTCCCGGTGCACATAAGGAAGAATCTGATACTCCATCAGCTTTTCATGCAGCACTGGAGAGGAATGATCCTTTGCCTCCCAAGGATCCAGCACAAAAGGCAAGACCTCATAGGTAACCTGAATTTTTTTGAGGGCGCGCCAGGCTTCCTTTTCGCTGCGCGCCACGACTACAGCTACTGGTTCCCCCACAAAACGCACTTTCTCTCTGGCAATCGGGTGCTGATCCTGTATGGCTACCCCAAAGGGACCGGGTACATCCTTCCCGATTGCTATTTTTATGACCCCCGGCATTCCGGCCGCCTCCGATGTATCGATCGCTAGAATGCGCGCATGCGCATACGGAGAACGAAGCACCTTTATATGCAGCAGATTGGGAAAGTTCATATCCGCGGTATACAGCGTGCAGCCAGTCACCTTTTCTATGCCATCCACCCTGTGGGGGCTGCTGCCTACTGTTTGAAAGCCCATACAATCCCTCCTTCAGAACACGGCAAGCGCTTGTCGCCAAGCTCACAGTTAAAGCCTGCGGATTCTCCCCAATAAAACCCTTCAAAAATTGCAGCCCTATTTGGTTTATATACAGGGCTGCAAACTTTCTTGAAAAGGGATGCTTTATTCCTCCGCTTAGCGGGGTATTGTCACCTCTTTGCCGTTTTTAATTACATGCAGCGGTGCCTGATGCTCCCAGATAGCGTGGTAGATGTCCTTCGCCTCCAGCACAACAAGATCCGCATTGCCGCCGACTTCGAGCACGTGCCCACGGATTCCCAGCACTTTGGCTGCTGAAGTCGTAATCATATCGTACAGGAACTCCATATCCGCAAATGAAGTCATCCACATTAAATGGGATGCCAGGAACGCGATCTCAAGCATATTGCAGCGCCCGAACGGATAGTAGGCGTCTGCAATGTCGTCTTGCCCAAGTGCCACGGGAATTCCAGCCGCAGCCAGTTCCCGTACCCGCGCATGAAGCGGGCCAGTGTGCGGATCTGCCACCAAACCGATACCCGCCCTTTTCATAAGCGCCACCAGTTTGCGGAAATAATTCTCCCCATAGAGCGCCATCGCGCGGCAGTGCTGCGCGGTTACGCGGCCCTGCCAGCCTTCCTTATGCGCACGCAGGGCAAGCATCTCCAGCGTCTTTTCGCTCTCGTCACCAACATCGTCGAGTAGCATGGAGACATCTTTGTTGTATTTCACCGCAATATCAAACATTTTATCGATATGGTTTTGTTCGTCTGCTTTGATATATTCAATCCAGGGAATACCACCCACCACATCCGCGCCCATCTCAATCGCCTGTACCACATAGCCTTCCGCTTCCGGCTCGCGTACCACGCCATCCTGCGGGAAGGCAACCACCTGCAGCTCCACGCGATCGGCGTATTCTGTACGCGCTTTGAGCAGCGCCTTTATGCCTTCGAGCCTGGCCTTGGAATCCACATCCGCAAACGCTCGGATATGCGTATTCCCATAGTGTAAAGCAAGATCGCATGCTCTCCGGACATTGGGAAGTATCCATTCCTCATTGTAGGCGGCTTTAAAGTCTGCCGCGCGCTCAATTGCCGTCATGGCCCCACCCATGCCGCCGTGGTGGTATTCGCCCAGAGCAGCCTGGCCTGCCATTTCGAGCGTATACACCTTGCATAAATGCAGGTGCCCATTAACGAACGATTCGGTAACCAGGCCGCCGCCGGCATCTATCATATGGCCAGCTTCAACCGGAAGATTTGGCTCGATTGCAACTATTTTACCATCCTGTATACCGATGCAGACCAGTTCCCCATTTTGCTTGCGGGTACGCGCGTTGGTGATCAGCAAATCAAACGCCATGTATTTGTCCTCCATTGTTTTCATTGTCGGCTACAGTTGCGCGTTGGTTTACGTATATTCAGTTGCAGAATCAGGTAAAGAGTGAAGGCTTTGGTAGAATGTGAAAAAATGGGTTTCTATGAATTTGAATCTATTATAAGTGATGCATAAAGCGCTGCCTATTGTATATTCCTATAAAATAATATGGCTGTCGGGGTATATTTTATGTGGATTTGCACAATGACTGGTAATGATAAGAAATGTATACAAAATATAGATATTAGCCAATAACAGCATGAACTGCCGTTTGTAAAATCCCTTAAAGCGTTATGATCCCTTCATGGTGGATTTAACAGAGCTCATGAAAATGCCAGTGCATTTTTCAGATCACTGGCAACTTCCCATTATGTTTAAAAGGTGGTTTCATAAGCGATTTTGTTAACCCAAGACTCACGATAAACAGGAATAATCCAAAGTATCCCTCCCCTATTAGACGATTCGTCCGATGGTCCATAACCGAGAGATCTCTCTATATGATGGCCGAAAGTATGCGCGAGCGTTGCAAAAGGTGGTCCCTAGGCAACATAGTACATTAAGAGAAAATTCACGAGAATAGATACAAGCCGAAAGCTTCCAAATGAAAGCTTCCGGCTTGCCTGCTTAACAGCCTTTACCCTTGTCTCAATAGGCGTTTTGAACTTGGCCATAGCCCTGGCCGCAGCCGCCGCCGAACCTTCCGGTACCCATCATGCCGCGCCCCATCATGCCATAGCCAAAACCGTTGCCATTACCGGCGCCGATGCATGCCTCCATCCGGGTGCTCATGGCCTCATACAGCTTGTCGGCTTCGTCCTGGGTCATCTGGCCGCTTTTCACCGCTTCATCCAACCAAAGCTTATACTGGGCCAGGCGCTCCTGCTGGAACTCAGAGAGCTCGCCTGCGGCCGCCGCTTGCGCGCCATAGCTCTGGCCTGCCTGACGGTCCGCTTGGACCTGGTCCGCCGTTTTGCCTGTGAGGTCCGAGACGATCTTTGCTGGCGTCTTCCAGTTAACCTCTGCTAAGGCCACCGTAGCAACCAATAACAGCGCCACCGCCGCAACAATTGCAAGTATTTTTCTCTTCATGTTGTACCCCTTCTTGTGCGCTTGCCGCACTGTTTATGCTTTTATCCTAGACTGAAAATGTGTTGAACTTGTGAGAGAAAACCGAAACTGTGTGAAGACTCACATTCGCAATGAAATGCCGTGATATAATACTGTAAAAGTGTTATAAATGATCTGAATTTCGCTGGCGGACGACGGCCGGCGCATCTAGGGAGTGATACCAATGATCCGAATTTTGCTGGTGGACGACGACCGGCACATCCGCTCCATCGTGCGCGAATATGCACAGGCGGAAGACTGGCGCTTTGAGGAGGCGGAAAACGGCCAAGAAGCGCTGCGGCTGTTGGAGGCGAACGAGTTCGCGTTGGTCGTGCTTGATGTGATGATGCCAGTGTTGGATGGCTGGACAACGCTCAAACAGATTCGCAAAAACAGCCAGATCCCCGTAATCCTGCTGACCGCCCGCACTGAGGAATATGACAAGCTGCTGGGGTTCGAGCTTGGCGTGGACGATTACATCGCCAAGCCCTTCAGCCCAAGGGAGCTCATTGCACGCATAAAGGCGCTGCTCAAACGCACCGCGGCGGCTACGGTCTCCGCTGGAAGGCTTGGTTTCGACGAGTTGGACATCGACACCGACGCCCGGAGAGTGAAGATCGCCGGCGAGGTGGTGGCGTTGACTCCAAAGGAATATGAGCTGTTAGTTTTTTTTGCTGCCCGGCCGGGCAAAGCCTTTACTCGGGATCAGCTGCTGAATCAGGTGTGGGGATATGACTATTTCGGCGATGCTCGTACCGTGGATACCCATATCCGTTCCCTTAGGGAAAAGCTAGGCCCCTGCCGCCGGTTTCTGACGACGGTGTGGGGAACCGGCTACCGCTTTGAAACGGGGTTGGAGACATGAAGCATATTGCCAGCAAGCTATACGCGGGCTTCTTGTGTATGGCAGGGGTCACCATCGCCCTGATTTGGCTGTTGCAGGCCGGTATCATGAAGGACAACTACTTAAACGCAAGGGTGGCGACCATCGACGCCGCGCTGCAGCAGGCGCTGGGCGAATCCTCCCTTGATTACGCCGAGCTGGAGAGTCATCTTAATTCCCGACTTGTGATGGTGGACGCAAACGGCAATGTCATCTATTCCTCGCAGAACATGCCAATGAAGGGCATGATGATGGGTATGATGATGGGCATGCAGGGAATTTCCACACTACCCGCTGACGGCACGGTGCAGACATTCACCTCTGCCATGGGGGAAACATCTTACGCTGCACTGGGCAGAACCGGCGCGAACGGCAGCCGGCTGTATGCGGTATTCTCGCTGGCAGATGTGGAAAAGGCTTCTCAGATTTTGCGGGACCAGATGTGGATCATCACGGTGGTTCTTTTCGTTGCGGCTTCGGTGCTGGCGGTCCTGCTGTCCCGGCTGTTCTCCCGGCCTGTCCGAAAGATCACCTGGGTGGCCAGGGCGCTGGCCGAGGGGAAATATGGCATCACTATAGATGTTAAATCCGCCGATGAGATTGGTCAGCTGGCCACTTCCCTCAACGAACTGGGGGGACAACTGGAAAAGACGGAAGCTTTGCGCCGGGAACTTATTGCAAACGTATCCCATGAGCTGCGATCGCCGCTGGCGGTCATACAAGGATACGCCGAGACGGTTCGGGACGTGACGTGGCCAAATGAGCAAAAACGTCAGGAGCAACTGACCGTGGTTGCCGAAGAGGCGGCGCGGCTGAGTCGCGTGGTGGAAGACATTCTGGATTACTCCAAGCTGCAGGCCGGCGTCACCGCGGTACAATTCGAAGACCTGGCGCTGCCTCCGGCGCTGGAGCAGATTATCCGAGTACACGAAATGGAGTCCGTTCCAAAGCGTCTCAAATTGAGCCTGCACTGTGAAGAACTCCGCATCCGCTTTGACCCGGGCAAGCTGTCCCAAGTGATGGGTAACCTAATCCACAACGCGATCAACCACGCTGACGCTGATACAGAAATCGTCATCGAGGCGAAATGCAACGGGGCTGCCTGCCGAATTTCCGTTACGAATACTGGCGAGACCATTGCCCCCGATGAACTGCCGCACATTTGGGAGCGCTACTACCGCGCTCATAGCATAGGAGAAGGGCGGCGTCTGGGCACGGGGTTGGGCCTGGCAATCGTCAAGACCATATTGGACCAGCACGGCAGCACATATGGCGTAGAAAGTGCGCAGCACCGCACAACCTTCTGGTTTGAAGCGCAAGCGTTACGATAAATTTCGGTGCTCACCGGCTTCTTGGTCAATATTGGCTATCGATTATTCGTTTTGCTGTCATAAGATTCAAAAAGCGGAACGGGCTGTAGCCACCGTCCGCTTTTTAGGTGTTCGAAATTTGTCTTTCCTTTGTGATGCTGCCATGAGGCTACTAAAAATACTTACAGATGGGAAAGCCGCTATGCAGTATAGGCGTTCAGGATCATACAACTTTCCGAATGGCTCATCGTTAGGGGTTTTCGCATATTAAAGCTTGAAAATATTAGTTTATCGCGCATTCCACACCATGGGATTCTAAAATATCGGCAAAATGCCGCATGCTCGCATCATCTGGTACTTCTACATCAGGTAACGGATACTCGCTTCCAAGGCGCTCGTGCTTTGTAGCGCCAAGCTTATGATACGGAAGAATGTTAACGCGGGAGAAGTGGTTTTCAGCGCAGAAAGCGCCGATTGCCTCCGCGTTTTCATCAGAATCCGTAAAGCCGGGGATAATGGGCACGCGCAGACATACTTTCTCCGGGCAGGTTTGCCCAAGTAAACGCAGATTTTCAATAGCTAGCTTATTACTCAAGCCGGTCGCTTTCATATGCTTCTGCTCGTCAACGATTTTCATATCCGTAAGATACAAGTCGACATGGGGCATAACAGCTTTCAGTTTTTTTTGCGGAACACACAGCTCCGACTCAAGCACCGTGTTGATGCCTTCTTCATGGCATCTTTTTAAGAGTTCGGCAACAAATTCATAAAAAACAAGGGGATCGCCCCCGGACACCGTTATCCCGCCCTTATTGCGATACACAACTGAATCCCGCCGGATTTTCTGCATGACGTCGTCAACTGTCATCGAACTGCCGGTAACGGAGAGCGCACTTTGGAAGCAGACCCGCACACAATCATGTGTCTGACACTTGTTGCATTTGGCGCGGTCATGGCGTACATAGCCGAATTTTTCAATATCTTCAGGTTCACTATAGGGCGTAACGGCATCGTGCGGGCACACCCCGGCGCAGCGCATGCAGCCTGCACACTTCATTTTTGTGTAAAAGAGTTCCGGCACAGACTTTTGTCCTTCAGGATTTGCACACCACAGGCAACGTAGCGGGCAACCCTTAAAAAAAACATTGGTACGAATACCGGGACCGTCGTGAGTTGAGAAGCTTTGAATGTCGAAGATCAAAGCTTGCAATTCGTGTTTTTTTTCCACGTTTGAAACCTCTAATCCATTTATATTTCTTGGCAGTAATGCCCTTTGGATAAAAGGATGCTTCTGAAAAAGTGTATCATGGCACCTTTTTCGCTTTGGCGCCCGCAGGTCGAGTGCGAGGCGTAATCCGCCGAAAGCTGAACAAACCCGTCGCACGAAACGCATATCAATTCGTTTCGTGCGACAGGTTTTCTTATTTATGTGTTTTCAGAAAGGTTTTTTTTATTGCCCCAAACTTCCTCATAGGTGGGCTGCTTGACGATGTTTACAAAGAAGCAGGCCAGGAGGTAGAAAATAGTGGACAACCATATAGAAACGAAGTAGCTGCCCGTTGCATCGCGAAGAGCACCGGCGATATATGGGCCAAGGCCTGCGCCGCCGGCCATACCGATCAGGGAAATCAAACCCCATGCCGGGGGCATTTCCTTACGCCCCACCGCCAGGCCAACAAGTCCGGCGACGGAAGGTATGTAGCAACCAAAGCCAATTCCAAAAAGAATTGCGTAAACCACAAATGCCCAATGGCTTGTGCCGCCGTTCGCAGTCAGGCGAACCCCATAGTTAAGCCACAAGGCCATCACAGCGGTAATCAAATACGCAATTGTGAGCACGCGCTTCCTGGCTTTCATTGGATCGCCGCTCTTTTTTGCCATTCTATCGACAATACTGCCGACCGCAACGGCAAAGATCGTGAACAAAAGACCGATCAAGCAATAGATATAGGTTGCGCTTATCTTGTCGTATCCCAGATCCTTGCTCACATAGTTGATCGCGTGGGAAAAGACGATAAACTCTGCAAAGTTGCTGCAAAACCAAAGCAGGGACAGGGTCCAAAATACCTTATGTTTCACAGCCCACTTAAAGGGAACGTAAAATTCTTCCTTTTTTTGTCCGCCACCGGCATTCATTTTTGCCATGTAGCCATCGTAACCCAAGGGTTTCTGGCCGACGTCCTCAGGTTTCATCTTGGTAAACTGAGCGGCGGTGACGATGCCGACGACCAGAACCACACCAAACACTCTCATCATGACCTGCCAAGATAGGTTGGAGATGATGAGCATGGAAATAACGGGACCTAAGAACATAGCTACGCCTGTGGCAGCCGTGGTCAGACCCATTGCAAGTCCAAGCTTATCAACGAACCATTGACGGACCATAGAGGTAACGGGAGCCCAAAAGGCACCGGAACCTATTCCGATGATTGCCTGGCACACCCAATACTGCCAAGGTTGCTGGGAATAACTGCAGAGGAACAGACCCAGGCCCATGATTAACCCGTGCAAAGAGTAGGTCAGGCGGCAGCCCAGCTTGTTAATATAAGTACCGACCAAAAAGGCAAACAGCCCGTACATCGCCATAAAAATGGAACTACCGGCGGAAACGGCGCCGGTGGACCACCCGGTGGCCGCGACCATGCCTTGAATAAGAGTTGCAAAAGAGCCGCGAATGATCATATGGAAAAAAACAATAAACATGGATGCCGTAACGACTGACCAGCCTGCGAATTTCTTGTTCTCTG
Source organism: Bacillota bacterium (assembly GCA_023453725.1). GTDB lineage: Bacteria > Bacillota > Clostridia > Christensenellales > CAG-138 > JAEYLA01. The sequence goes on from JAEXTB010000091.1 coordinate 28,291, forward strand.
AACTGTTTTGGCTCATTGTTCCACCCCCATAATTATTTGTAAAGAATATCAAAGGCAAGGGAAGAGGGCAGGAACCTCCCTCCCCTTGCCTGAAGTGCATTGCGGATCATTCCGCATTTTGTGAATATTTGTTACAGGGTGTTATACTCGGTTCTGGCAATGAGCTCATCCTGAATCGGTTTGCCAAGCTCAACCCAGTAGGAACTGAAGCCAGCAACGCGCACCAAAAGGTCACGATAGTTTTCCGGATGCTTTTGCGCGTCGCGGAGCATGTTGGAGTCAACAATATTGAACTGGACGTGATAGCCGCCCATGTTGAAGTAGCTCCTAATGAAGTCTACAAAGTTTTTGCTGCCCTCCATGCCGCGAATGGCGTTGGGGTGGAACTTCATGTTGAGCTGTACGCTACGGTACTCGGTCGGGTCCAACTTGACGCCGGACCTAAGCAGAGCGATGGGCCCGTTGGTGTCGGTACCGGGAGAGGCGGACAATATGCCGTCACACAGCGTAACGCCGGACAGACGGCCATCGGGAGTGGCACCAGTCACGCGGCCGTGCGGGCCATGCGCAGAGATGGAGAGCGCGGCGGTGAGCCATCTGTAGCCCAAATAGGAAGTTTCCGAAGCGCACACACGATCGTAATC
>JAEXTB010000127.1 GCA_023453725.1 Bacillota bacterium
AAGTGACAGGCAGGAGGGGGACCAAAGCGTTCTTACAGAATATTTTACGGGTCAGTTTTTGGAAAACGACCCCGCGCTCTATAACGGCGTTTATCAGCCCTATACCATTACCAATTATGACTACCGCATAGAAGTGGAAAAGGTATCTGTCATGCCGTGGTCCGGGACTGCCGCCGTTACCCTTGTGGACCGCATGGTCAACCTTGCGGGTAAATGGAACGAACAGCAAACGGAGCAGGAAGGAACGGAAGAGGAAGAAGCTGCCGTCCTGCCCAAATGGGAAGAGGCGCGCTATCTCGTGCGTTTCCGTAAGCTGGATGGCCGCTGGTATATTTATCAGATGCAGCTTATTGAGGCAGCGCCTTCCCAGGCGCCCAAGCCCACGCCGGATCCCGGGATGACTCCGCGGCCCATGGCGACACCTACCCCGAAGCCTGAAGAAACGCCATGACAAAAGCTGCCCCTTATACCGGGTTTCCAATCGCCCTTGCCCCCATGGCGGGCGTTACCGATCTGCCGTTTCGCATATTATGCCGTGAACTGGGCTGTGATTTGACGTTTACCGAGATGGTGAGCGCAAAGGGACTTTTATACGGAAACGAAAACACCGAGAAATTGCTTGAGACTGCTCCCATGGAAGAGCCGTGCGGGTTTCAGATATTTGGCTCAGAGCCCGATATCATGGCGGATATCGCGCGGCGCTTGGAGGAAGACTACGCAGGCAAAGTCGCGCTTATCGACATCAACATGGGATGTCCGGCGCATAAAATTGTGGGGAATGGCGAGGGCAGCGCGCTCATGCGCGATGTGCCCCTTGCAGGAAGAATCATTGAGGCGGTAGCGAAGGCTATAAAGCTTCCGGTAACGGTCAAATTCCGCAAAGGCTGGGATGAAAACAGCGTCAATGCCGTAGAATTTGCCCGCATGGCGGAAGAGAGCGGCGCATCAGCCATATGCGTTCACGGCAGAACGCGTGCGCAAGGGTATAGCGGCAGGGCGGATTGGGCCATTATAGGCAGCGTCAAAGCAGCGGTCAATATCCCGGTACTGGGCAACGGAGATATTTATACGGCCGAAGACATGCTCAATATGCGAAAAGAGACCGGCTGCAATGGGGTTTTGATTGCCCGCGGCGCAATGGGCAACCCATGGATATTCAGAGCCTGCAAAGCAGTGTTGTCAGGAGAACAGACTGTGCCCCCAGCGCTTACAGAGCGGATATCGCTTGCAATCCGCCACGCGAGGATGCAGCAGGACTATCGGGGAGCGCACGGCATTATAGAAATGCGAAAGCATATTGCCTGGTATCTATCCGGGCTGCCGCACGCTGCGCAGCTGCGTGTGCGGGTAAATTCCTGCGAAACGCTTGCTGATTTGGAGGAAATGCTGCTCTCTTATCTCGAAGCGCACGCGAATATGCAGGCGCGTATGGAATAAACTTATGGAACCGGCCATGTCCCAACAGCGTTTATCTTGACAAGGGCGGGGGCGGCTTCTATAATGGTTAGGACTATCGGCATAGATGGCTTTGTTCGTGTACACGCCCCAGGGGCGTATGGTAAATCGATATTGAAGTAGGAGGCAAGCGCATGGCAGAAGTCAGGCTCACGCCGGGTGGCATCAAGGAATACGAAGAAAAGTTGGAATACCTGAAAACAACGCGCAGAATGGAGATCGCCGAGCAGATCAAGATCGCGCGTTCTTTTGGCGATCTGAGCGAAAACGCGGAGTACGACGCCGCAAAAAATGAACAGGCGAAAAACGAATACGACATTGTTCAGTTGGAAAACATGCTGCGCAATGCGATCATCATTGACGAGGACGCGTTGGATACGGAAACCGTAAACGTAGGTGCGGTTGTCACGCTCAAAAACGATGATGTCGGCATAGAGCGGGACTTTCACATCGTAGGTTCCGCTGAAGCGGACCCGGAAAAAGGCCGCATTTCCAATGAATCTCCTGTGGGCATGGCCATACTCGGCCATAAAGCGGGCGATATCGTGGATGTACAGACGCCCGGCGGCACAATGCACTGGCGGATATTGGCCATTAAGAAGCAATAACCCCAAGAGAGGAAGTTAGAATGGATCAGTTTGAGTCTCCCGTTTCGGCGGACCAGATAACGGACGAGCAAAGGGAGCAGGAGTTAAGTGAATTGCTCCAAATCAGAAGGGACAAGCTTACAGCTCTGCAGGCTGCGGGCAACGATCCCTTTACCATCGTAACGTTTGCCCAGACCCATCACAGCACGCAAATCCTGAATGGATACGATACATTTGAAGGCCAGACCGTGCGCGTTGCCGGACGCATGATGTCCAAGCGCATCATGGGAAAGGCGAGCTTTTTGCACCTGCTGGACGCGCAGGGCGGCATCCAGGTGTATGTAAAGCGCGACGATATCGGCGAGGAAGTTTATCAGGATTTTAAGTCCATGGACATCGGGGATATTCTGGGCATTGAAGGCACCGTATTTAAGACGCGTACGGAGGAAATCTCCATACATGCGACAAGCCTTACCTTACTTTCAAAATCGCTGCGCCCGCTGCCTGAAAAGTTTCATGGGTTGAAGGATCCGGAGCTTCGCTACCGTCAGCGGTATGTGGATTTGATCGTCAATCCGGAAGTCCGTGAGACATTTGTAAAAAGAAGCCGCATCATCTCCGACATCCGCCGCAGGCTCGACGACCAGGGCTTTTTGGAAGTGGAAACGCCGGTTCTAAACACAATCCCCGGCGGCGCGAACGCCCGTCCCTTTATTACGCATCACAACACGCTGGATATCGATATGTATCTGCGCATTGCGACCGAGCTTCCATTAAAGGAATGCATCGTGGGCGGCATGGAGCGCGTATACGAGATTGGCCGCATATTCCGCAACGAGGGGATGGACTACAAGCATAACCCGGAATTTACGACGCTTGAACTTTATCAGGCTTATACCGACTATCACGGCATGATGGCGTTGGTGGAGGATCTGATCTCGCACTGCGCAAACACGGTCTTGGGTACGACGAAAATCGTCTATCAGGGTACGGAAATTGATTTGACGCCCCCGTTCAGGCGCTTGACGATGAACGACGCCGTAAAGACCTATACCGGCGCGGACTTTTATGCCTGTGAGACAGACGAACAGGCCAGGGAGCTTGCAAAGAGCATCGGGCTGAATTTTGAGGACAAGACCATCACGCGCGGCAAGCTTTTGAATGAAGCGTTCGAGGCGTTTGTGGAGGAAAAGCTCATACAGCCCACGTTTATACTCGATTACCCTGTGGAAGTTTCCCCGCTCACAAAGCGCAAGCCCTCCTTGCCGTTTGTGACGGAGCGCTTTGAGCTCTTTATCAACGCCTGTGAGTACGCGAACGCGTATTCGGAATTAAACGATCCCATTGACCAGCGCAGCCGCTTCATGCAACAGCTTGCAGAGCGGGAAAAAGGAGACGACGAGGCCATGATGATCGACGAGGACTTCTGTCTCTCGCTCGAATACGGCATGCCGCCCACCGGAGGCATCGGCGTCGGGATTGACCGACTCGTCATGCTGCTCACCGATTCCAATTCCATCCGCGATGTGCTGCTGTTCCCCACGATGAAGCCTCGCCGTTAAAAGAAAATACACCTTCCCATTCCTGTTTATGGAAGGGTGAGTTAACAGTTTATTCACTTTGCCATTGGGCCGGATTGCGGTATCATGGAATAGGAAACCAATACGTCAAAGAAGTGAAGGGGTTCACAATGAAGAAAGTTATTACGTTGCTGCTGCTGCTATCCTTCCTCGTAACGGCTGTGGCTTGTGCAAAACCAGAGGAAACCGATGCGATTGATTTTGGCTCCGGTGCTACGTTGGCCCCCGGCGCAACGTTGGCCCCGGGTGAAACGCCCGCCCCCGGCGCTACGTTAGCTCCTGGCGAAACACCCGCCCCCGGTACCACGCTTGCTCCTGGTGAAACGCCTGCCCCCGGCACCACGCTTGCCCCGGGCCAGACGCCTGCTCCCGGCGCTTCCGCTTCGCCCATGCCATCTTCCGGCCCTGCGCCTAAGAGCTATAGCGAAGCCAAGAAGATTAACAGCGATGTTGTCGGCTGGATCAAGGTTCCTGGGACGAATATCGATTACCCCATACTCTACGATAAGTCCGGCAAGTTCTTCTACAACAATCATGACATCTACAAGAAGAGCACAGGCAACCCGGGCGCAGGCACCATTTACTCCTACTATGGCGATGTAACGCGTAACATCACCATCACCGGCCACAACATGCGCCAGGCTGGGAACATGTTCCATGAGCTGCATAAGCTGCAGAACAACAAGTCCTCGTTGACCTCAAAGTCCAGCCGTACCTTCACCATCACGCTTCCAGGATTTAAGGCGTGGAACGAGGACGCACAGTCCAAATGGGAAGTGTTTGCCCTCTATGAAACCAAGGACAGCGAACCCTCCAGCACGATTAAGTACAACACAAAGCATCTAAGCTCTAAGGACGGTTCCAACAGGCAGGAGATTGAAGATTGGATCGCCAAGCAGAAGCGCCGCTCCGAG
>JAEXTB010000128.1 GCA_023453725.1 Bacillota bacterium
CTGTTGGCCGCGATTTTCTTCTGGATCGCGTTTATGGGCAGGGGATATTGTACCTATTGCCCGCTTGGTACCGTGTTGGGCTTATTATCAAAAGCAGCCGATCAAAAAATCACCACCGATCATACAAGGTGCATTGCATGCAGCAAGTGCAACGCCGTTTGTCCGATGTCGATTGATATTAAAACCAACGCCGTTCAGGGGATTGCGGTCAAAGATATCCGTTGCGTTGGCTGCGGACATTGCGTGGATGAATGCCCGACGAAAAATCTTGCTTACTCCACAAAGTTCTTAGATAAAATAAATCGTGAAAGCTCCATTTCAGAAAGCGGAGAACGAAAAGGTGCCATACTGCCACCGGAATAAGTCCAGGTGCTATCATGCCGCCATGGAAGCACCGTTACATCAAAACCTCCTGTTGCAGTCTGCAACAGGAGGTTTTGCGTTCCCCCGATACCCCGATTGATGTGTTACGGTAAAATATTGCCCGCCGCAAGATAAATCTGGTACCATTCTTCGCGGGTGATCCTGATATCCGCAGCCTTGATGCAATCCTGCAGCCGCTCGGTGTTCATGGTGCCCGTTACCGGTTGCATCTGCGCGGGATGGCGCAGCAGCCACGCCATGGCGATGGTTGTACTGCTGACCCCGTATTTTGCTGCAATCTCGTCGATCTTCGCGTTGAGTGCCGGGTATTTTTCGCTGCCTAGAAACACCCCTTCAAAAAAGCCGTACTGGAAGGGGGACCACGGCTGTATCGTGATGGAGTGTAGCCTACAGTAATCAAGTACGCTGCCGTCGCGGTTGGTAGCGGCGTCATCCAGCATGTTGACATGGATGCCCTGTGTGATCATGTTGGCGTTTGCAATGCTCAGCTGCAGCTGATTGGCGACGATTGACTGCCTGAGTGACTTTTGAAGCAGTTGCACCTGCATCGGGTTCTGGTTGGATACGCCAAAATATTTGACTTTGCCGCTGTTCTCCAGTTGGTCAAACGCTTCCGCCACTTCTTCGGGTTCAACAAGCGCGTCGGGACGGTGGAGGAGCAGTACATCCAGGTAATCGGTTTTTAAGCGTTTGAGTATTCCATCCACCGATGCCAGGATATGTTCCTTGGAAAAATCGAACATGCGCCCCTTGACGATGCCGCATTTGGACTGCAGGATCATTTTCTCGCGCACGCCCGCGTTCATATGGATCGCATCCGCAAACAGCTCTTCGCAAGTTCCGTCACCATAGATATCCGCATGGTCAAAAAAGTTTGCGCCGTTGTCCATTGCGGTATGGATAAACCGCTCGGCTTCCCGCTGCTCCAATCTGTTGATTCGCATGCAACCGACTGCAATTGTCGGTACCTGTAACTCGGAATGCCCAAGCTTGATTGTTCTCATTCGCTTATTCCTCCTTTGTAGGGGCTATTTAGCGAGATTGTAAATGGCAAGGACATCCTGCCAGTATAGTTTCTTGAGGCCGCCAATGGGGCTTTCATTTCCAAATGCAGCGCCGGTCGATTTTTTGGCCATCAGCTCAAATTTGCTTTCTTCAATGCCCAGCTCCTGCAGTGTTGAGGGGAGACCCATTTTTTTGAAGAATTCACGTAGACGCGCGATGCCATCCTGTACGATTGCATCGGGATCGCGGAAGCTGCGCTCCACACCCATGACGTTGACAGCAAACTGCACGAACATATTCACATTGTCCTTGTAGACATACTGCATCCAAGCGGGAGTGAGCACAGCAAGGCCTGCGCCGTGGGCCACATCGTAAATGGCGCTCAGCTCATGCTCCATATTGTGGCAGGCCCAGTCCTGCTCGCGCCCCATCCCAACAAGGCCGTTATGGGCGACGGTACCGCCAAAGCCCACTTCGCACCAAGCTTCATAATTCTGCGGGTCCGCAAGCACGGTCGGCGCGTTTTTCATGATGGTTTTGAGCGTGGTTTCACATAACCCGTCGGTCAGGTCAGTATGTGTGGTGTTGGTAAAGTAGCGCTCAAACACATGGCTCATCATATCCGCCACGCCGTTTGCAATCTGATTCTTGGGCAGTGTAAAGAACAGTTCCGGGTTGATAATGCTCAGCAGCGGACGCAGGCGCGGGCTGCCGTAGCCATACTTCAAATGCTTTTCTTCGTTGGTGATGACGGTATCTCCGCTCGATTCGCTCCCTGCAGCCGGGATGGTGAGTATTGTCGCAACGGGCAGCGCTTTTTCGATCGCTAACCCTTGTTCGTACATGTCCCAAACGTCGCCGTCATAAAAAACGCCCATGGCAATGGCTTTGGCAGAATCGATCGCGCTACCGCCGCCAACCGCCAATATCAGGTCTACGTTTTCTTTTTTGCAAAGCGCAATGCCGGTGTGCACCAAAGACAGGCGCGGGTTGGGCACTACGCCGCCAAGCTCTACAAAATCAAGGCCGCTTTCCTTGAGGGAAGCGACAACCGCATCATACAGGCCGCTCCTTTTGATGCTGCTTCCGCCATAATGGAGCAGCACTTTTTTTGCATGCGGCTTGAGCAGGGCGCCGATTTCTTTTTCGGTGTCCTTTCCGAAGAGGATACGCGCGGGAGCATAAAAATCAAAGTTCAGCATGAAGGATGTCCTCGCTTTCTTTTTATGGTTTGACAAATCTATCATTGTGCTGTTTTATTAAATCATAAACCTTAACGTTAACTTTAAGTCAAGACGTTATTGGAAATTTTGGGGGTAAATATGGGATATACGGTAAAGCAGGTGGCGGAAAAAACGAATCTGGCCGCGCATGTTCTGCGCTACTATGAAAAAGAAGGGCTCCTTCCGCAGGTTGGCCGGAGCAGAAGCGGGATCCGGCACTATTCGGAAGATGATCTTGAATGGCTGGGGTTGATTTGCTGCCTGAAGAATACGGGGATGTCCATTAAGCAAATCAAAGATTTTGTAGATTTGAGCATTGAAGGGGATTGTACGCTCAAACAGCGCTGCGAAATGTTAAAGGACCATAAGCGGAACGTGGAGACGCAAATTCAGGATATGTTCCGGCACCTTGACAAGGTCTCCCACAAAATTGAATACTTCACCGCTCAGTATGACCGCTATGTAAAAAGCAGCACGTGCGGTGAATAACCTACGGCTCATGAGATACGCTGCCTATGGCGGCGTGAAACAAAGCTTAACTTTCCGATTTGTGCTGTTTTGCCTGATACATGCGCTCATCCGCCAAAGCGATGAGCGCTTCTGCGGTCAACTGTTCTTGATGCATGGTATATATTCCATAAGAGACAGAACTTATGATTTCTTCATGCTGGGGAATGTCT
>JAEXTB010000131.1 GCA_023453725.1 Bacillota bacterium
TACCAGGGGCGTGACAACGATGCGCGCATCAATTAGCTCAAATACGCGCATGAGCGCGGGCAGGCCGCATACGGTCAGAGGTTCTTTGGCAAGAAACTTGCCGCGGCTTATGTTTGCCTCGGGTACGGTGGAAAGCGTGGTGACATCCCCGCCGCCGATATCCTCACTTAACGCCAATCGAATGATTTCTTCCATGCCGGGTATCTGCATGTCTTACTCCTCCTTGCTGTCGCTCCTGTAATGTGCGCCAATGCTCTTTTTGCGCGCCTGTGCAGCCATAGCGATGGAACGCGCCGCCTGTGCCATATTGAGCGCCTCTACGGCGTCCTTGGTGTGCAGGCTTGTATGTTCAAGCGTGTTTTCGATTTCCGCGAGTTCGTTTGCAGCGGCGGATAAACCGGCCTCGTCTCGGATAATGCCGCAGCGCGTGCTCATAATGGAACGGATACGATCCTTTACTGCGGAATAGCTTTCCAGCTCCTGTGTACCCCCGCAGCGGAGCATGTAGCGTGGGTGCGCATCGGGAAGCGAAAGCTCTGTTGCATGAAGTGCCGCACGGCGGCCAAATACAACGCACTCGAGAAGAGAGTTACTTGCAAGTCGGTTTGCTCCGTGCACGCCCGTGCGCGCTGTTTCCCCGCAGGCATAAAGGCCGGGAAGCGACGTCTCCCCAAAAAGGCCCGTATCTATGCCGCCCATCATGTAATGCTGTACGGGGTGCACCGGGATGCAGTCTTCTGAAATATCGATCCCCCGCCGCAGACACTCTGCAAATATGGTGGGGAAGCGCTCCTGTAAAAATGCGCGAGGCTGGTGTGTGATATCAAGGTACACAATCCGCTCCCCGGATGCAATAAGCTCTCGGTATATGGCGCGCGCCACGATATCGCGCGGGGCCAAGTCTGCCATAGGATGTATGCCCTGCATAAAATAGACTCCGGCGCTGTTTACAAGCCGTGCGCCTTCTCCGCGCAGCGCTTCGGATACCAGAAAAGAGCGGCCCTGCGCATCCGGTCCGGAAAGAACGGTGGGGTGGAACTGCACAAATTCCATATCCTTAAGCGGTACGCCCGCGCGCAAGGCAGCGGCCATGCCATCCCCAGTGGCGCAAACGGCATTCGTACTGTCCTCATAGACGCGCCCGATGCCGCCTGTTGCAAGGACAATGCGCCGGGTCTTAATCAGCAATGTTTCATCATCGCCTGTCAGCATAAGCGCGCCGGTTACGCCATATTGGTCGGTGAGGATATCGGTGAGCAGCACACAATCGATAAAACGGATATTTTCCCGCTTCCTTGCTTCTTTCAACAATGTTTCGGTCAGATGCAGGCCGGTAGCGTCCCCGCCACAGTGCAGGATACGCCGTTCCTTATGGCCGCCCTCGCGGGTGCGGAGAAGCTCTCCGTTTTTACGGTCAAACGGTACGCCCAGGTCAATGAGACGCTCAATGTTCCCGGCGGCTTCGCTGACAAGAATGCGCACCGCCGCTTCATCGCATAAGCCCGCGCCTGCGACAAGCGTGTCCAGTACATGCCCTTCCCGGAGCGTATCGTTATACTGTGTGACGGCGGAAATGCCGCCTTGCGCGTACATGGAATTGCTGATTTCTCCGCCTGATTTATCCAGTACTACGCACTGGAAAGCAGACGGAAAATTGAGCGCCGCATAGAGCCCTGCAGCACCCGAGCCCGCGATGAGCACATCTGCTTCAAGCTGCCCGGCGTTGGCAGTGCGGGTCTCCAGGATTGGTAGCGTCATACTAGTCCTTTCGGTTAAACAGGGACGGAGAACATCCGGTCCAAACTTTTCAGTGCTTTGCGCGCAAGCTCTTCATCCACCGTGATTTCATGCTGCATCTGCTCCAGAGCTGTCAGCACGCTGTCAAGGCGCGTTTTTTTCATATTGGGGCAGACCTGCGTTCTTCCGGTGTTATAGAACCGCTTGTCAGGGCAGAGTTTACTAAGCCGGTGCAGCACGCCCTCTTCGGTGCCGATCAGGAATTCCTTCGCGTCTGAGCGGATGGCTTCCGCAATAATCTGGGAGGTGCTCCCAGCAAAGTCAGCCAACGAGACGACGCCGGGGAGACATTCCGGGTGCACAAGCACTTTTGCGTTGGGCAGGGCTTTGCGTGCGGCCATAACGTCCTCCGGTTTGATACGGCAGTGCGTGGGGCAGAACCCATCCGGCAGAATAAAGCGTTTTTGCGGCAGGAACTGCGCAATATAGCCGCCCAGACACTGGTCGGGTACGAATATGATTTCCTCCTCCTCAAGCGACATCGCGATTTTAAGCGCGTTGGAGGATGTGCAGCAGATATCGCTCGCGGCCTTGACGGCGACGTCCGAGTTGACGTAGCACATGACGGCGGCGTTTGGGTGTTCCTCTCTCAGACGCAGCACCTCTTCTGCGGTGATCATATCCGCCATGGGGCAGCCTGCGTCTAAAGCGGGGAGAAGCACGGTTTTCTTGGGGTTTAATATCTTTGCTGTTTCCGCCATAAAGCGCACGCCGCAGAACACAATCACATCTTCCTTAGCGTCCCGCGCAGCTTTTGCAAGTTCGAGAGAATCTCCAACGACATCCGCGATATCCTGTATCTCGCCCAGTTGGTAGAAATGCGCCAAAATAAGCGCATTGCGTTCTTTCTTTAATGTTTGTATTGCCTGTAAGACTTCCATGTGTGTTCACCTTTCGTTTCTTTGGCGGCGGGATCGGTATGCGCGCCGCCGGGAAGGAGGGTACTATGAAATCAGTATGCCCGCATCGGAAAGCGCCCGCTCAATTTCGTCCAATACCTGGTCGCTGGGTGCCTCGATGGTATGCATGTGGATACCGCCTGTCATGGCGGAAAGCATCTGTACGCCGGGGCGTCCAAGCTGTTCTACGAGCGCTTCCACTGCCTCGGGTGTACGCAGCATCAAAGAGCCGGTAAGTTCTCCATAGATAGGATGCTCCACAATCACATCCCGCACGGTACCGCCGGCACGGACAATGATCATCAGCTCTTCCTTCGCACTCTCAAGCGAGCTGTGTCTGCAGGAAAGCACCCGAAGCGGCCGGGGCGCTGAACCCTTGTCCACCCATACATAGCCTGCGGGCGTAGCAAGAATTGGTGCGCCACCCGCGCGCAGAACGGCAACGTCCTGTACGACTACCTGGCGGGTAACGCCCATACGCGCGGCAAGATCGCCTCCTGTTACGGGGGCTGTAGAGGCCGCAATGTGCCTGCCTATGTGTTTTCGCCTTGCCTCGGTATCCAATATGCATCTCCCTTTGCGCTAATTATGTTCCATTATAACGGCTGATAGCGAAAAGAGCAACAGCTGTATAGACAGCTGTAAGGACGGCTTTTTACGGAATAAGTGATAAAAAATGAATACAGAGCGGCCACGCATACGACAATTTCCGGCAAGTTTCGCTTGTGATGCCGTGGCCCCCTTTGCTATGATAGGGATACAATATACATCGGAAAGTGGAATAGAATGCGAAACAATCGTTACCGCGTACTGGCTCTGGATTTAGATGGCACGCTCACCAACGCAAAAAAAGAAGTGACCCCGCGCACAAAAAGTGCCATCCGCAGGGCAATTGACGCTGGCGTTGCGGTGGTGCTTGCTTCCGGAAGGCCACTCATGGGCGTTGCACCCGTGGCACAAGAACTCGAACTTGATCGGCTGGGAGGGTATATCCTTTGCTACAACGGCGCGCTCATATTGGAGTGCCGCACCAATGCCCCTGTATTTCAGCGCTATCTCCCTGCGGATGCCGTGCGGAAGGTATGCGAATGGGCAAACGGAAAGAAGGTATATCCGCTCGCGTATGACACCCAAGGCGTGATTACGCCTTGCCCGGAGAACCGGTATGTGCATGCGGAAGCGTATAACAACAACCTCAGTATCCGTTTGGTGGAGGATCTGCCGGGTTTCATCGATTATCCGGTTGAGAAAATAATGTTGGTGGGTGAACCGGTCGATGTGCAAAGCGCGATGGAAGAACTCAAAACCCGCTTTTCCGGCGAGTTGAATATATTTGGTTCCGAACCGTATTTTATTGAAGTGATGCCGCTTGAAGTAGATAAGGCGTTTGCGCTTGATGTGCTGCTACGCCATCTTCATACCACGCGTGAAGCACTCATCGCCTGCGGAGACGGCATGAATGACCTCCCGATGCTTCGCATCGCAGGCTTAAGCGTTGCGATGGACAATGCCCGCACTGCGGTGAAGGAGCTTGCGCACTTTGTCACGCGCTCCAACGAAGAGGACGGCGTGGCCCATGTGATTGAGCGGTTTATTGGCGTATAGCAGGCATATTATTTTGAAACCGCGGTAAATTTGCATGCAAACCATCCGATATATACAATGAGGTAGTACTGAAAGGATGTGTTTAAATATGCCGTGGACTCCTAATCTTTCTGTTGGTGTTGCAACGATTGATGACCAGCACAAAACCTGGTTTGACAAAGCGGATGCGTTGTTTGAGGCGGGGAAAAATCGCAAATCTGCCGAATATATCGGCGAGCTGCTCAATTTTTTGGATAGCTATACAAAACTGCATTTTTCAGATGAAGAGCGGTATATGCTCTCCATCAAATATCCCGATTATGAGCTCCAAAAAAAGGCGCATACGGATTTTCTTGCCCGGTTAACAAAGCTCAAGGACGAATATGCAAAGTCCGGCGGCAATATCCTGGTGATCCTCGAAGCAAACCAGGTTATGATCCAGTGGCTTACCCAGCATATCTCAGGCATGGATAAAAAGATCGGCGATTACGCGAAGACGCTGAAATAATTCAGCCGAACACGGTTATGCAAAAAAAACCTTCCCGCGAACATACGGGAAGGTTTTTGATATGGCCGCGTAATAAGTTCAGCGATTCATAAGCCGGTTGGTCAGGCGGATTGCGGCATACCCAAGCAATATGCCCACCGCGTACTGGATACCGTTGAGCGGAAGGCTCGCCGCGGCCGTTTGGGCACCATACAGGAACGTTTCAAACAGAAAATATCCTGCGGGCATCAAAAGACCCGCGCACAACAGCGCAGGGAGAGTCTTTTTCCACCGGGAGATCAGAAGAGACGCAAGCAGCGCCATACCGCCTTTGATTAGAAATGTCGGCCCCGCATACATTGCGCTGCCTAATAAAAGATCCGCAAGCCCGCTGCCTACAGCCGCCGCAAGCGCACCCCACGGTGAGCCAAGCAGGGAGGCGGAAAGATATACGCCCACGTCGCCAAGGTTGATGTATGCGCCCGCTACACCGGGGATCGGAAAATAGGTGACAATGGTCAATATCACAACAACTGCCGCCAGCAGTCCTGCAAGCGCCAGACGGTTGACCGGCTTGTGCATATTCAAAGTACCGTCCTCCTGAAACCTTTTGATCCGTTATACCATTTCACATTGTTCCGGTCAAGTATTGGTGAAAAGTTTAAAACATGCATTTGGATGACAGGCATGTGTAAAGCTATAGTTGCAGTACTCAAAAACAGGATGCCATCGGCATCCTGTTTACTTTCCCTAAAATGGTTTCTCTTAGTTGCAGCCGCAGCCGCAGGAGGTATCCCTCACGCAGGAGGTCGTGTCCCTGGTATTGCACAGGAGCAGCAGCGCGATGATGATAAGGAAATTATCCCCGCAGACGGCGTCCCGGATGTTATCGAGGATGGGACTATCGTTACAGAGGAATATCAACAGGATAATAATCCACCACCAGTTGTTGAAGTTGTTATCACTAGTGAAGTTACCGAAACAGCCCATACAAAAAGCCTCCTTGTTTTTTGAGCGATTGGCGTTGGTTCGACGCCGATGGTATATTGTACGCACAGGTGCAAAAATTGGTTACAAAGCCGCGCCGCTGTGTTTTTGCAATTTCTTTGCAATCGTGAAGGCCGTGCGCCATTCATGTTTTTTTTCTGCCGTGGTATACTGGTTGAAACGGCTGGAAATTCGGCAAATCGATTGGCCGGAAAGGAATCACAGTATGAAGCATTACAGGCTTGAAATTGAAGGAATGGGCTGCGCCCATTGCGTGCGCAGCGTTACCGACGCGCTTACGGACTTGAAGGCAACCGTCAACGACGTACAGGTGGGCAGCGCGGATGTCCTTTGGGACGGCGATACGGAGGCGCTCAAAACCGCGATATCGGAAGCGGGATTTGAAGTAAAGTCCATCGCGGCGCTATAACTATGGCGCGTATTATGGTTGGGATGTCCGGCGGCGTAGATTCCGCCGTTGCGGCGCTGCTGTTAAAACAGCAGGGCCATGAAGTCGTGGGCGTTTTTATGAAAAATTGGGAGGAAGATGGGGAGGACGGCGTTTGTACCGCCGCTGCCGATTATGAGGACGTTCGCCGCGTTGCGGACAAAATCGGCATTCCCTACTATACGGTGAATTTCGCCCACGAATATAAGGAACGGGTGTTTTCTTACTTTCTGTCCGAATACCGTCTTGGGCGCACGCCCAATCCGGATGTGCTGTGCAATTCGGAAATCAAGTTCCGCTCGTTTTTGGAGCTATCCCGTACAGCGGATATGGCATATCTCGCAACCGGACATTATGCCCGCACAGAGCGGAGTGGGGACAGTGTGCGTCTGCTGCGCGCGCTTGACCAAAACAAGGATCAGACGTATTTTCTTGCCGGGTTGACCCGGCAGCAGATTGCAGGTGCGATGTTCCCGATCGGAGAGCTTCAAAAGGGCGAGGTGCGCCGTATCGCTCGCGAATATGGACTTGCGAATGCGGAGAAAAAGGACAGCACCGGCATCTGCTTTATTGGCGAGCGCAACTTCAAGCAGTTTTTAATGCAATTCCTACCCGCGCAGCCGGGGGACATGGTGGATTTGTCCGGCCGCGTCATCGGCCGCCACGACGGGCTGATGTATTATACGCTGGGCCAGCGAAAGGGGTTAGGCATCGGCGGACGGAAGGATGGCTCGGGCGAAAGCTGGTTTGTCATAGGAAAGGACCTTGCGCGAAATTTCCTCATCATTCAGCAGGGGGAGCAGGAGGAACTCTACTCCACCTCTCTTGTCAGCAAAAAAGTGAACTGGATTGCGGGTGCCCCTCCGGCGCAGCGGTTTGCCTGTGCGGCCAAGTTCCGTTACCGGCAGCCGGATCAACAGGTAGAGGTAGCTATTACGGGAGAGGGAGCGCAAGTGACGTTTAGGGAACCGCAGCGCGCGGTGACGCCGGGCCAGTGGGCGGTATTCTATAGCGGTGAAGAATGCCTGGGCGGCGGGCCCATTGATGAGGTAACCCCCAAAAAGCCGTTTTTAGTGCCGGAACGGTTGGTGATATAAGCGCGCCTTTTTTAACCGGGCGTATTTTGAAAACTGCTAATTGCGCTTTACCCCAGAATCCCCTTGCGTGCGCGGCCCAATATGTTAAAATAACAGCAGAGCATGGGGAAATCTATGCAATTGTAAAGGTCTTGTTATAAGAATTATTTATTAATACGGCAGGAGGAATGGATATGGCAAAGAAAACCATACAGGACATCGATGTAAAGGGCAAGCGCGTATTGGTGCGCGTGGATTTCAACGTTCCCTTGGACGCGGAAGGCAATGTCACGGACGACAAGCGAATTGTAGCGGCGCTCCCTTCCGTGAAATATCTGCTTGAGCAGGGCGCAAAGGTCATTCTCTGCTCCCATCTTGGCCGTCCCAAGGGCAAGCCGGATCCGCAGTTTTCCCTGCGTCCGGTAGCAAATAAGCTTGCTTCCCACCTGCCCGGCGTAAATGTCGCGTTTGCGGAGGACACCATTGGCGAAAGCGCCAAGGCCGCCATCGCAGCCATGAAAGACGGAGACGTCGTGCTGCTTGAAAACGTCCGCTTCCATAAGGAAGAGACGGACAATGATCCTGAATTCTCCCGCCAGCTTGCCTCCTTGGCGGATATCTTCGTGTCCGACGCGTTTGGCACCGTACACCGCGCGCATGCCTCCACAGCTGGCGTTGCGGCCTACCTCCCGGCCGTTGCGGGCTTCCTCATCGGCAAAGAGCTTTCCATCATGGGCGAAGCGCTTGATAATCCCGTGCGCCCGTTTGTGGCCATCCTGGGCGGAGCGAAGGTTGCGGATAAGATCGGCGTTATCACCAACCTGTTGAACAAGTGCGATAGCCTCATCATCGGCGGCGGTATGATGTTTACATTCTACAAGGCCATGGGCTATGAAATCGGCTCCTCCCTGCTCGATGCGGAGAGCATCGACCTTGCAAAGGAACTCATGGCACAGGCAAAAGCAAAGGGCGTCAGCCTGCTGCTGCCCGTTGATACCGTGGTCGCTACCGCGTTCGCTGCGGACGCTGAACACAAGACTGTAAAAGCTGACGCCATCCCCGAAGGCTGGATGGGTCTTGACATTGGGCCCGAAAGCGCCAAGCTGTTTGCGGAGACCATTAAGGCTGCCAAGACCGTTATCTGGAACGGGCCCATGGGCGTGTTCGAGTTCCCCGCGTTTGCTGAAGGCACCAAGGCTGTTGCACAGGCCTGTGCGGATTGTTCCGGCACCACCATCATCGGCGGCGGCGACTCTGCTTCCGCTGTAAAGAAGCTCGGCTTTGCATCCAAGATGACACACATCTCCACCGGCGGCGGCGCTTCCTTGGAATTCCTCGAAGGCAAGGTTCTGCCCGGCGTAGCGGCACTCAACGATAAGTAAGAACGCTGGGGCGATGCCCCAGACCCCACTTAGGGCTGTAACAGCCCTAAGA
>JAEXTB010000168.1 GCA_023453725.1 Bacillota bacterium
GCATATGCCCCGCCCGTCGATGTATTAGATCACCTAAAGCGCTTTTCTCTTTTTGAGCACTGCAAGCGAAGCAAGTGCAAACGCTGTGCCCAACATCAACCATCCCGGCCAAGGGCTGTTTTGATCACCGGTCTTGGGCACGTTATGCTGCGCATCGCCGACATATCCGGTGGTAAAGCGCAATGTTTCCCCATACGCCGTACCCTGGCTGTTGATGGCGTAGGCGCGCACATAATAGGTGGTATCGGGCAGAAGATGATCCACATCGGAAGTAAATTGGCCCATTCCGCTGCCGGAGGGTATTTTTGCTGCATCCGCTGTTCCGATAAGCGGCACAGGCCCTGTGCTCAGAACAAACCCGCGCCCGGTTACCGCAGCGCCCCCGCCTGAGACCACCCGGCCAGAGAATGTGCCGCCGGAAACGGTAACGCCGGATACCCTTTCCGTAACGACCGTGGGCAGCCCTTTGCCTGCGCTGCCGGGTATCTGTGGCGACCCGGTGGAAGGAGTGGAAGAGGTGGTAAAGCTGATTTCATTTGCGTAGTAGACCACCTCACCGGAATAAATCGCGTAGGCGCGCACGTAGTAGGTGGTGTTATTGCTCAAGCCGGTCACGGGAGTCTGAAAGCTGCCGACGCCGGAGCCGGACGGTATCATCGTATCGTGCCCTGTGGCAGGGCCGGTATGCGTAGCGTATACAAAACCACGCTGGGTGATGGACCCCTCACCTGTGTACAAAACGCTTCCTGAAAGTTGCGCGCCTGTAGCCGTGACGCCGGTCGCCGCATTTGTGACAACGTAAGGTTCCGTTTCTTCGCTGTGGGTGGCGACCCAGACGGATGTGGTCACTTCCCCGCCAAGTAGATTGCTGTATGTACGATACCCGGCCTTTGTGGTGACTGCATCGTTCTCATGCACCTCTAAAACAATCTCATCCTCAAGGATAATATATGTCTGCATGGAGGAGAGCACGCCGTCAATAGTGATTTCTCCTCCGCCGCTTGCTGCCGCGCCAAAGCAGTCCCCGCCCGAAGCCGATACATTGCCGTGGACCCGGACAGTGGAGTTGCCATACGAGAATACGGCAATGCTATAAGGCGCCGTGGTGGATACATTGCCGCCCGCAACCACGGTGCTCCCGGATCTGGCAGTAATGCCAAACATTGCCGCGCTGATATTGCCGCTTACGGTTACGCTGCTGTCATCCTCCGCATATACGCCATACCCGCGGTTGGGATGGGTTGCGGATACATGGCCGTTCACGATAACCGAGGCGTCTTCCCCCTTCGCATGGACGGCAAACCCTTCATTCCCTGTTGCAGTCGCCGAAGTCACCGTTACAGAAGCGGGTGAATTCTGGCTGTATGCCTTTATAGCATAACCACCGCTTCCCGTAACGGCAAATGAGCCTGCTCCCGTGTAGCTTGCGGACCCATCGATCACTTCGAGCGCCTTGTCGGCATTCGTATTTATCGTCAAATCAAAGCTTCCCAAAGCAAACACAATATTTTTGCCCGTTATGCTGATGCCGCCGGTCTCCGTAATATCCTGCAAAAGCGTAATGGTGGTGGTTCCTCCCGCCGGAGCCGCCGCAAGGGCTGCGCCCAGCGTGGGATACCCCGTAGACCCGATGGTGCAGATATCGGGGCCGACTGAAGCCGGGGGCGTTGTTATTTCCAGCTTGAAGACTTCGGTACTGCTCGCATAGGGTGCAGCGTAAATGGTATCACCCGAGAGCAGGTAAAGATCATACGCTGTAGCGTCCGCCGGCCCTGTTACAAGAAAGCCGCTTTCCGCGCCCTTTACAACGGTTTGGGTACCGGCTGCAAGTGCAGGAGCGCCTGTGCTGTCCTTCCCCTCAACAAGCTGATCGATGCTTGGCGCGCCCGCGCCGTTCCCCACAAGCACATAGTAGATCATGGCGTCCTTTTGCGTGTTTTGCATGTTTACTAGGACCTGAACAGCCTTGCTCCCGTTGGGCTGCGTGATCCCAAGCTTGGGGTAGCCGCCCACAAAAAAGTTGGCAGCGGGCGGTGTCTTGACATCCACCTTGCTTGGTGCGGAGAGGTTTCCTGCATCGTCCCGCAATACGACGTAAATATCATAGTCCGTATTATGCGCTGCTCCAAAAGTACCTGTGTCGATCTCAGTGTATTTATAGCTGCCGCTCGTTACCGCGTTGAGCGCGGAATTGCCGCTCGCATCCAATCCGTTTTTGACCTGCTCACTTGTAGGTGCGGGGGCTCCATCCGGCACCAATACAAAATGGTAGTATGCCGGTTCCTGCGCGCGGATTACCACGCGTACCTGCCGGGAGCCGTCAGCCTGCATGGATCCCATGATCGGATACCCCGGCGCAAACGCGGGCGGCGTGGTATCCGGGGGAGAAACAGTCACCGAGAGCGGGGACGCAAACGGCGCGATCATAACGTTTACAAATACGGGCTGCTGTGCCGTAATGGTATAAACATCTGACGCGCCGATATTGTTTGTGACCGTGACCGTTGCGTGGGTAGAATCGATATATGTTATACCGGCAATCGGGTTTCCCGCCGCGGAGGCACCCCCCAGAGCCCACAGGCCTACATTTTGCACGGTAGAAGCGCTGGTAAACGAGCCGTTGGTCAGCGTCACCAAAATGTTCTTGGTGCCGGCCGCCGCCGTTGCAGTGCCCTCCGCCGGGCTTGGTACATGGATGGTGACGGAAAGCGGCGCTGCAAAAGGCTCCGTCCCCGCCGCAAACACTACCGGCGTTGCGTTTAAGGTAAACGCATGGCCCGCCGCGATGGGTCCGGACAGCGTGATCCTCGCCGATGTTTCGCTGTATCTGGTAACGCCCGTAATCGCCCGGGCATCTCCTGTTACATTCAGTATCCAGTTGGCGGTGTTCTGCACTGCGGCCGCATCCGAAAACTGGCTCGTTCCCGATAAGTTCACCTGGATGTAATCGTATCCCTGCGTGCCGCTGGCGGTCCCCGTAGCCGCTGCCGCCAGCGCCGTAACGGGCAGAAGTACGAATATCATGGCCACCGCCAGAAGAACGGCATCTAGCCTACGTTTTTTCAGAGTTTGTCTCATGTTTGGTTCTCCTTTCTAAAATCCGTTGCGATACACTGGTATACAAAATCCATTGGTTCCCGGCAGATACAAACGCCGGAAACGCCGTTATGGCTTGGCGAGGTAGTTCACCTGTATCTCCGCCACCAGCACCGTTTCCTTGTCCGCGGAGGTGTATAGGTTGACTATGATGACGCCGATGTTCGCTTCCGCCTGCTGCGTATACCGGGAATAGAGCGAAGCGAAGCTTGCGACATCGGGATAAGCGCCTTGTATTTCCAGCGGCGGATAGTCCAGATCGTCATCGAGCGTAAAGAATTCGGCATCCTTTTCGAGCAGCGGCCTGAAATATCCAATGGCTTCCGTCTTAGTCATGGGCAAGGTAACGTAGGTGTATTCCAAGTATTTGTCGGTATCCTCCACATTCATCACCTTGACAAATCCGCTGCCCTCGGGCAGCGGAACGCGTTCCCATGGATAGTGGGCCGTAATGCCGGAAAACCTTGCCGCCCCCTGCGTGGGAGAATTCTGTACGGAAGCGGTGTCGGGCGCTTCTGCCGTCGCCGCGGGGTCCTCTTGCGGCGCTGCTTGCGCCTGTTTCTGCACAGGCGGCAAACTTGCGCCGGGGCTGCTGCCCGGCCCTTGCGCTGATTTTATGCTGATGCATCCCGCCAAACCGATGCAGACGGCAATTGCCAGCGCGATAACAAAGAGTTTCCGCATGTTCTTCCTCCCAACTTTTATCATGAAGCTGCCAACGCGCTTCTTTAAAAGAGAGTACGCCTTTCTAATGCTACAAAACGGGCTTGGAAAGAAATAGCGTCTATGGGCTGAATTTAGTAAAATTATTGCTGTCCGTAAAACAAAAATCCCCGGTCTTCTAAAAAACCTGGGATTTTTGGCGAAAGTCGGCAAGTAAGGTTAGCGCGAAAGCAGCGTCTTTCGGTATTGGGACGGCGTCATTCCCACCTTTTGCTTAAATACGCCGGCGATGCTGCCGCAGTACTCCACCCCGCAGCACGCAAACGCCTCGGTAATGGTAAGGTTCTGATTGCGCAGGGCGTCCTTGATTTTCTGTATTTTAATGTCCTGATAATAGCCATACGGCGTCATGCCGGTATGCTTTTTAAATACGCGCGCAAAATGATACCGGCTCATGTTGGCGGCTTCTGCGATGTGATCCAGATTAAACTCGTCGAGCCAGTGATTCCAGAGATACTCTTTTGCCCGCGCGACGTCGGATTTTCCAAAATACGTCCTGGTGGTAATGAATATGCTTACGATATAGGTCACGTTCCGGTTTGCGTCAAATATCGGGAAATTCAAAATATCCGTGTACATAGACGCAATATCGTAATCGGGGTTTCTTGACTCATACCATTCCGAGAAATGTTCCAAGGGCACCTTTACATCCGGCACCAGAACAATCTCCCCCGCAAACGCACGCCGCACCTGTTCCCTCAAGCCCAGATGATCATTGACGACAGGATCTTTGAGCAGATTGTACTTGCCTACAATCTGGGACGGTTCCCGGATGTTCCACAGTTCCAGCACAGCGCGGCTTGCAAACACGGTGTTGCCATCGGGCGTGAATATCTGGATGGGAACAGGAAACAGCTGCGCCACCTGAAAAAGCATTTCCTCGTTTTGAAAGGTAGGCTCAAAGGAAGCGAGAATCTGATTTTGCTGATATAAAAGTTTATCCACTCGCTCCCTCCTGTTCCTCCAGCATTCACCCATATTCTATTATATGGGAATTGAGGCAGGCCGCATATCCATTGAAGTATTGAGTTTTTGTTGTAACGACAAAAAAAGCGGCCCCGCATTTTCCAGGCCGCGTGCGGTAGTTTGCCGTTTTT
>JAEXTB010000176.1 GCA_023453725.1 Bacillota bacterium
TTGCAATCATTCACTCATACGCGGTGCATGCTACAAATGGGGGCCGCCTCTTATTTTGCACCGCCAATTGCGCGCCCATATATACCCGCGCGCATCCGGTTTGGAAGGAAGTACAAATGGCTAAGAAAGAGGGGCGCGCGCAGGAAGATGCCGCACGCCCGCAAAAGGAAAAAAAGAAACGCGGCACATGGTTCAAAGTGCTGCTGGGGGTAGGGCTCTTACTTGGATGCGGCATCATTGCCGTCGTGCTTCTGGGAGGTACGTTGTTCCTGCGCATATCCCGTCCAGGTAATACCGTATTTGCAGAGGAGGACGGCGGCACGCCCGCACCGACGGTTGCTGCAACACCAACGCCCGTTCCAACGCCTGTTGTGACGCTGGCGCCCGGCGCAACACCTTCGCCCACCCCGGTGCCCACGCCGCAGCCGCTACATGATTTGTATCCGCAGACATTCCTGACAGAGGCGCAAAAGGCCGCAATACAGGCGCAGAATGAAAACAAAACCGAATATACAAACATACTTCTCGTAGGCGTAGACCGGCGCGGCACGCGCGGCAACTCCAATGCGGATGTCATCATGATCGCTTCGGTAGATAAACGCAACGGCAGGCTGAAGCTGACGTCTTTGCTTCGTGACCTGTATGTCCCCATACAAGGCTATGAGCCCGCGCGCATCAACTCCGCCGCGGCCAAGGGCGGCATTCCGCTGCTGATGCAAACGGTCAACCAGGCGCTGCAAATGGATATCAAAAACTATGTCCTTGTGGATTTCTCCATGTTTGAGGACATTGTGGATAAGCTTGGCGGCGTGACAGTGCGTATGAGTGCCGCTGAAATTTCCGCTGCAAACGACAATATTGCGGGGCTCAACAAGCAAAGAAACGTCTCCTATTTGTGGGACGGGTTTATTTTCGCGGAGCCCGGCAATGTGAAACTGACAGGGAAACAGGCGCTGGGCTATGCGCGTATCCGGCACCTGGACAGCGACTTTGTGCGCACCAACCGCCAGTTCAAGGTACTCACCGCCATATTCGCAAAGTTCCGCTCCAAAGACCTTGCAAAGCAGTATGAGTTGTTATATGATCTCATGCCCATGGTGGAAACCGACCTTGCGCCCACGCAGATACTCGATATCGCAATCTCCGCGCTGTCCATGAATACAGACGGCTTACTGCATATGGCGGTGCCGCAGGAGGGGCATTATAAATCCGGCCGCGTCAACGGAAGTTCCGTGCTGATCCTGGACATGCCGATGCATGCGTGGCTTGTACACCGCTTTATCTATACAAGTGTCGAGGAACCGGAGGAAGCCAAAGTGCTTTCCGGCGGCAAATCACTTCCGCCGCGTACGCCCGGCCCCACGCTGCCGCCTACGCTAAGCCCCACGCTTCTGCCGGGAGAAACGCCGCCTGTGACGCCGGAGGTTCCCATGGATACGCCAGTGCCGACGGAATTTCTGACGCAGGAGCCTGTCATACCCGAGGTTGCCGCACCCTAGCATATAGTTAACGGGCAAAGTCTTGCTTTGCCCGCGGTAAAAAAACAGCGGCAAGCCGCCCGTAAGAGCACTTGCCGCCATTCTTCTGTTTTAAGAATGCCCCGATTATTCCTCGGTTTCTTCTTCGTCCTCTTCCACATCGATTTCACCAAGGCGTTCCTCGACGATCGCGGAAAGGACATCCATCAGGTCTTCGTCAGCGGGAAGGAATTCTTCCGTATCGCCGTTGACAACGACCTTCATAATATAAACGTCCTGCTCGGCGCAAGCGCAGTCTTCGTCTTCGCAATCGCACTCAGGAACGTCCGAAAGATCCATCAATACCGCGTATTCCTGGCCTTCGTGCTCAAAGTAATCGATAACGTCCAGCTCGAACTCGTTGCCTTCATCATCGGAAAAAACCACGACATCCCGTTCTTCTTCCATGGTTTACACCACCTCTCACAATTTGGTTTCATTGTATCGCAAGCCGCTCAGCTTTTCAATGGCGGAATTGCGCCGGCAATGCGGCAAGGGTGTAAAGATTTGCAGCAAAACTGCTCCATTCCGCCTCTTATGTAGTATAGCCGTACCGGCGGCGGAAAAACACGACAGCAATCAAAATTTTATTTAGAAAACCTAAAAATTTTTGTTGGTTTCTTCTAACAAGTATGATATATTGATTTTAGGAAAGTGAGGGTAACAATCGTGATGATGGAATTCCTCAAACGGCTCGCCGTGGCGCTGGCCCAACAGTTCGGCGATAACTGCGAGGTGGTGGTGCATGACCTGACCAAGGCGGAAAACACCATTGTGGCCATCGAAAACGGGCATGTCAGCCACCGCAAAATAGGAGATGGACCTTCCCACATTGTGCTCGAGGCAATGAAGAAGGACTCCAGCGAGCTGACTGACCATCTTGGGTACCTTGCCCGCACGCATGACGGACGTATTGTAAAATCCAGTACCATCTACATCCGTGATGAACAAGGCAAGGTGGAGGGCATTCTTTCCATCAATTACGATATTACCGGGCTTTTAATGGCGGAAGGCGCCGTCAAGTCTATCATCAACCACGACAACGGCGAAAAGCCGGAGCGTATCCCGCAGAACGTCAATGATCTGCTGGACGACCTCATCGATCAAAGCGTCGCAAACGTTGGCAAGCCTGTGGCGCTCATGTCCAAGGAGGATAAAATCCGCGCCATCCAGTACCTCAACAACGCGGGCGCATTCCTCATCACAAAGAGCGGCGACAAAGTCGCCAAACATTTTGGCATTTCCAAGTACACGCTCTACTCGTATATCGACGCAAAGGGCTGAAAAAGCGCGGCCCGGTGAATACTACAGCATAACGCAAAAGGCACCAGAAAGGGAGGAAGAAACAATGGACTTTTCCGCAATCCGTAAAGCGGCGGAGGGGTACCTGCCCCAGATGACCAAGTTCTTGCGCGATCTGATTGCGATTCCCAGCGAAAGCTGCCAGGAGGAAGGCGTCATCAAGCGCACCATCGAGGAAATGAAAATGCTGGGCTTTGATCGTGCCGAAATCGACGGCCAGGGCAATGCGCTCGGCTTCATGGGCAACGGCAAACGGATCATCGCGTTTGACGGGCATATTGACACCGTAGGCATCGGCAACATCGACAACTGGAAGTTCGATCCCTACAAGGGCTTTGAAAGCGACACCGAAATCGGCGGCCGCGGCGGTTCTGACCAAGAGGGCGGCGTGGTTTCCGCTGTATACGGCGCGAAGATCATGAAGGACCTCGGCCTGATCCCCGAGGACGTTACCATACTCGTCACCGCCACCGTGCAGGAAGAAGATTGCGACGGTGTCTGCTGGCAGTACATTCATACCGAAGGCAAAATCACGCCCGAGTTCGTGGTTTCCACTGAGCCCACCGACGGTGGCATTTATCGCGGCCACCGCGGGCGCATGGAAATCCGCGTGGACGTGCAGGGCGTTTCCTGCCACGGCTCAGCACCCGAGCGCGGCGACAACGCCATATACAAAATGGCTGAAATTCTCCTTGACGTAAAAGCGCTCAACGAGAACGGCTGCGGCGAGACCGATGAGATCAAGGGTCTTGTCAAGATGCTCGATCCGAAGTTTAACCCGGAGCACTATGAGGATGCACAGTTCCTCGGACGCGGCACCGTTACCACCTCGCAGATATTCTTTACTTCTCCCAGCCGCTGCGCGGTTGCGGACTCCTGCTCCGTTTCTCTTGACCGCCGCATGACCGCAGGCGAAACCTGGGAGTCCTGCCTCAAGGAAATCGAAAACCTGCCCGCCTGCAAGAAGCACGGTGCAAAGGTTTCCATGTACATGTACGACAGCCCCGCATGGACGGGCCTCGTATATGAGACCGAATGCTATTTCCCCACATGGATCAACAAGGAAACTGCGCC
>JAEXTB010000187.1 GCA_023453725.1 Bacillota bacterium
AGGTGGTGCCCATGGAGGACATCAACCTGCACTTTACAGGGGATCTTCACGCAATCGGCGCAGCAAACAATCTGCTTGCCGCAATGATTGACAACCATATCTATCAGGGAAATACGCTCAGGATTGACCCCCGCCGGATTACTTGGCGGCGCTGTATGGATATGAACGACAGGCAGCTAAGGAATATCGTGGGCGGCCTTGGTGGAACGGCTGCGGGCACGCCGCGCGAGGATGGGTTTGATATCACTGCCGCGTCTGAAGTCATGGCGGTATTGTGCCTGTCTGAAAACATAGATATGCTTAAGGAGAAGCTCGCCCGTATCATCGCTGGCTATACATATGAAAACCAGCCGGTGACGGCAGGGGATCTCAATGCACAGGGCGCAATGGCTGCGCTGCTGCGCGATGCGCTGCTTCCCAACTTGGTACAGACGCTAGAAGGTACGCCCGCGCTCATCCATGGCGGGCCGTTTGCGAACATCGCTCATGGGTGCAACTCTGTCATCGCCACCAAAATGGCGCTTAAGCTTGGGGATTACGCCATCACCGAGGCGGGCTTCGGCGCGGATTTGGGCGCAGAGAAGTTCTTTGATATCAAGTGCCGCCTGGCAGGGTTAAACCCTTCCGCTGTCGTGGTGGTGGCCACCATACGCGCGCTCAAACACCACGGCGGCGCGCAGAAAGGGACGCTGCAGCAGGAAAACCTCATAGCGCTCCAGGCAGGGCTTCCCAATTTGCTGCGCCATGTCGGCAATATCAAAGAGGTATTTGGGCTTCCCTGCGTGGTGGCCCTCAACCGCTTTCCCACCGATACGGAGGCAGAAATTGCGCTTGTGCAGGAACAGTGCCGTTCGCTCAAAATAAACGCCGTATTGTCTGAAGTATGGGCAAAGGGCGGGGAAGGCGGCATGGCGCTTGCAGAAGAAGTCGTCAAGCTGTGTGAAGAGAACAGCACGTTCCGTTATTGCTATGATACCGAACTTTCCATTGAAGATAAGCTCAACGCCATCGTCAGAACTGTTTACCACGGTACTGGCGCGGAGCTGTTGCCTGCAGCAAAAAAGCAGGCGGCGCAGCTAGCGGAGCTGGGATTAAGCAACCTGCCCGTGTGTATGGCAAAAACGCAGTACAGCTTCTCGGACAACGCTTCACTTTTGGGCGCGCCCGAAGGCTTTGCTGTGACCGTGCGCAACCTGAAAGTCAGTGCGGGCGCGGGCTTTATTGTCGCCCT
Source organism: Bacillota bacterium (assembly GCA_023453725.1). Lineage (GTDB taxonomy): Bacteria > Bacillota > Clostridia > Christensenellales > CAG-138 > JAEYLA01. The sequence goes on from JAEXTB010000187.1 coordinate 1,232, forward strand.
TACGGGGGATATCATGACAATGCCCGGGCTCCCCAAGGTGCCCGCTGCGGAAAAGATCGATGTGGACGCGGCCGGGAAAATCACAGGCCTCTTTTAACCGAGCATCATAAAAAAAGGGATGCCGGTGAGGCATCCCCCAGAGTGTCAAAAAAACGATCCGGTTTGCATGTGCAAGCCGGATTTGCTTTTGTCTTCGCATAAATTGTATAATTGTAGTCGCTGATAAAAGTCAAAGAGTCCATCCGCCCAAATGAATGTATTGCAAAATGCGAGGTAAGGTCATGGCAGATAAAAAAATCATCGTACAATTTACGATACTGACATTTTGCATAGCCTATCTTGTGTCAGGTACTTTGATTGTGCTCGGGCAATTCGGATATTCGGTTCACAATTGGGTTTACTCGTTACAGGACTTTGTGATGAATATTCCTTTTGCAATCTATATTTTGTCGCCCCCTATTGCTTCCTATATCGTTCTGAAGAAAAATAACAAAATAGCAGATTTTAAGGAATGGCTGAAAGCTGTCTTTTACGCCAAAAACAACATATCTCTCTATCTGTACGTTATCGGAGGGCTTGCGCTGTATTTTTTGATACATCTTGCAGTTTCAGGCCGCACGGAACTGGGGCTTCCGTTTTATACGTTCTTCCTTTCCCTGCCAGGCAATCTTATCATCGGTGGCTTGGAGGAATCTGGCTGGATGTACATATTGCAGCCTGAGCTTGATAAAAAATACGGCTTTGTTTTATCTTCCGTTTTCGTTGGAATCATTTGGACCTTGTGGCATATCCCGCTCTTCTTCATTCCGGGGACGAATCACGGAGAGGGCCTCATTAACTTTGGGATGTTTGCAGTTCAACTCATGGCGTTTCGGTTTTTCAACGGGGCAATCTACAGAATATCAGGAAAAGGCCGTGTGTTTCTGTGTGTATTGTTCCACACCATGTTCAATGCGGCATCCCCCATCTTTGGCACTATGACGACGACTTGGGCGGGAACAATTGCCGCAAATGCTGTGATTGTTCTTCTTTCAATCGTAACCGTTGTGATACACGACAAAAAGAGCAAGATAGCATAAGCATTTTCTTCAAACAATCATTCATATGAAGCAAACCTCGGTTTTCATCTGAAAACCGAGGTTTTTTGATAATCTGGGGGATGCCGCGAGGCATCCGTTTTTATGCGCTATGAGAGAGCTCCCATACGGCCGTGCGTTGTCTTTCGAACAAAGTATGGTTCTTTGCGCCAATTCTTGTCATGAACCATATCTGACAAAATGGGAGGGTGTTATCCCTTGTAATCTTTGGCCGTATGCATGAAAATTACAGTATACCAACCTGTACCGCGAAGGAACCCGTATCTACGGTGCCATGCGCAATGAAGAGCACTCTTCAGGCACCCGGGACTTATCCTTCATCACATCGTTTGCCGGCAAAACAATCGAAATCTGTACAATCCATCAAAACAGGCAAAAATGAATATGGAGGGATATGCATGGAAACTGCAATCAAAACCAAAAGCGGCAAGCAGACTGTACAAAAAATAGGCCGGTTCATGAGCGGCATGATTATGCCGAACATCGGCGCATTTATTGCCTGGGGCTTTATTACAACACTTTTTATCCCGGTCGGCTGGCTCCCGCATGAGGGGTTTGCCACCATGGTCGGGCCGATTCTCCGCTTCCTGCTGCCCATACTCGTAGGCTACACCGGCGGTAAAATGGTGGGCGGGCTGCGCGGCGGCGTAGCGGGCGCAGTTGCGACGATGGGCGTCATTATCGGCACCGAAGTGACCATGATTATGGGAGCCATGCTCATAGGGCCCCTGGCCGGTTGGGTCATGAAAGTGTTTGACCGCGCGGTTGAGGGGAAGATCCGCGCAGGCTTTGAAATGCTCGTCAACAACTTCGGCCTGGGCATTATCGCCATGCTGGTGGCGCTGCTGGGTTATGTGCTCATTGGGCCCGTCATCCAGGCCATCACTGCATTCTTGGCAGCGGGCGCAACGTTTATCAACAATATCCATGCGCTGCCCGCGATCTCCCTCTTTGTGGAACCTGCAAAAGTGCTGTTCTTGAACAACGCCATCAACCATGGTATTATGGGGCCGATCGGTGCGGAGCAGGTAAAGGAATTCGGCAAATCCATCATGTACCTGGTGGAAACTAACCCCGGTCCCGGCTTGGGCGTGCTCTTAGCCTGCTGGCTGTTCGGCAAAGGCAACGTAAAGGCGTCCGCCCCCGGCTCCGTCATCATCCACTTCCTCGGCGGTATTCACGAAATCTATTTCCCGTATATCCTAGCGAACCCGGCGCTGCTGCTTTCCGTCATTGCGGGCGGCGCATCCGGCCTTGCTGTATGCTCCCTGTTTAACGCAGGCCTTGTGGCGGCACCCGCCCCGGGCAGTATATTCATGATTATGGCAATGGCGCCAAAGGGCGGATTGTTCCCCGTACTTCTGGGGGTACTGGTTTCGGCTGCAATATCCATGCTCGTCGCCATTCCCTTTGTCAAACGGCAAAAGGGCGATGACCTAGAAGCCGCGACTGAGCAAATGAAGGCCATGAAGGCCGAAAGCAAGGGCACTGCTCCCGCTGCGCTTCGCACCGTCTCCGGCCTGATCGCGTTCGCTTGCGACGCGGGCATGGGTTCGAGCGCAATGGGCGCCACCACCCTGAAGAAAAAGCTCAGGGACGCAGGCATCGATATGCCCGTCAAACACTTTGCCATAGAGGATATTCCCGGGGAGGCGACGGTTGTGGTGACGCAGTCCTCCCTGAGCGAGCGGGCACGTGAAAAAGCGCCGCAGGCAAAGCTGTATCCCATCAACAATTTCATGAACGCAACGGAATACGACAAGCTGATTGCGCAGCTCAAAAACCAATAGGCACCTCCTAGACGGGTGGGCAGGGACGCGCGATGTTCCTGCCCGCCCAAAAGGAAGCTATTCTACAATAGAAGGGAGAACGCATGCTCACTTCGCGACAAAAACAGATTGTCAGCACACTGCTCGAAAAGAGCGGGTTTGTGCCAGTATCTGAGATCGCCGCCGCACTCCAAATCAGCGGGCGTACGGTGATGCGTGAGTTGAGCGCGCTTGAATACGAACTGCGGGCGTTCTCGGCGCGGATAGAGCGCAAATCCAGCCAGGGAATACGGCTGACTTGCCCAGAACAACACAGGGCGCAGCTGCAGCGCGCCGTCAATACGAAAACAAAACTGCTGCTTTGCTCTAAAGAGGAGCGGCGGCAGTTTATTCTTTCCACACTTCTCAATGCCGCAGAACCTGTCAAAATGCTGGTGTTTACAAGCACATTAGGCGTAACGGACGCCACTGTGAGCGCGGACCTAGATAAGTGCGAGCCATGGCTTGAGCGCAGCCGCATCGCGCTCATCAAAAAACCGGGCGTAGGCGTATATCTTGCGGCGGATGAATGGCATATCAGGCGCGGCATCGTAAACCTCTTCCACGACGCCTATTCCTGGCAGGACGTCATTGCTATGCTGTCCGACCGGGATGTGCTCTTGGCAATGGCGGAACAGGATATCGTGGGGTTTTTGGATGTAACGCTGATGTGGCTCGCGGTGGAGCAGGCAGGCAAAGAGAGACGGCTGCGGGATATCCTGCAGGCGGATAAAGACTACAGCGAGTTTTTGATCACCGTGTATTGCATGCTGCGGCGCGTCAGCGCGGGCCATCGCGT
>JAEXTB010000199.1 GCA_023453725.1 Bacillota bacterium
GTGCATGAGTCGGACTATACACCGGGGTTGTCTAACCGCATTGCAAATAAGTACGCCACAACCGTGTGCGTCACGTTTGAAGATACACTTTCCCATGTCGGCGCAAAGGGCGTATTTACCGGCACACCTATCCGCAAGGAACTTTATGAAGGCGTTCCCGCGCGTGGCCGCGCATTCACCGGGCTTCAGGGATCAAAACCCGTACTTCTGATGATGGGCGGCAGCCTGGGCGCGCAGGCCGTGAACGATGCGCTGCGCGAGGCGCTGCCGGAGCTTTTACATACGTTTGACATCGTGCATCTTTGCGGCAAAGATAAGGTATCCAAGGCGCATGCACAGCCGGGATACGTGCAGTACGAGTACATCTCGGAGGAACTTCCGGATCTTATGGCCATGGCGGATATCGTGCTGTCCCGCGCGGGCGCAAACGCCGTGTTTGAATTTCTGGCGCTCAAAAAACCCGCGCTGCTCATTCCGCTGCCCAAATCCGCCAGCCGTGGCGATCAGATTTTGAACGCAAAGTATTTTGAGAAGAAAGGCTATGCCGCAGTTCTGGAGCAGGAGCAAATGACGCCTGAAACTCTGGCCAAGGCGCTTACAACACTCTATCATAACCGTTCGGCTTACTTTACGGCGATGAACAGCGCCCCGAATGCAGATGGCACGGAGGCGGTGCTAAACGTCATCCGGAAGGCGGCGGAGGACAAACGATGAAGCGGCAGGAACAGCCCGCGCTGGATCAAAAACAGTTGGATATTGACCTTGCAGCTGCGGCGGGCAGGGATCCTGCCGCTGCTTTGAGCGCGCTTGTCGCAGCCGCCAAAAAAGAAGCGGCGCGCAAGTATATTGATAAAGCCTTCAGCAGGGACAAGCTGTATGCGGGCCTCTCCCACGCGGACCCCAAGGCGCGCAAAAATGCCGCCCGACTTTTGGGCGCTCTCGAAAACAGGCAGGATGCTATTGCGCTCATCACGGCCTTAAAAGCCGAAACCACTCGGTTTGTACGCCCCTCCATGCTGCTTGCGCTGGGCGCAATAGGCGGGGAGGAGGCGCGAAGCTATCTTGAAACGCTGCCTGAACCCACAGCCAGCAGCCCGGAAGAGGAAAAGCACGCACGGGAGGAAGCGGAGGCGCTGCGCCGCGCACGGGCGAGGCTGATGCCGGTCGCTTCCCACCCATTCAAAGGCTTCTCAAAGCCCCACAGCGCGGTACTGGTCGCACCTGCAGGGTTTGTCCCAATATTGCAGCAGGAATTAAAAAATCGCTCCATCCCGTCCCGCCCAGTGGGGGAGGAACTGCTTTCCATTGAAGTGCAGGATGTCAAGCCGCTGTTCCGCGCGCGGTGTTTTTCGGAATTGCTGTTTCCTCTTGCGGAAGGGGTACGGGTCGATCCCGCTGCGGTTGCAGGCGCTGTCCGCGCGCCGCTCCTGGCACTTCTGCAGGATGCGCTTTCGGGGACCGAACCCTACCCTTACCGGGTGGAGTGCCCGGACCTCAACAACCGTGCTGCATTTATTTCCGCACTTGCCATGGAGCTTGATAAGGGGGGTCTTCTTAACAACCCTTCGCAGTATGATGCGGAATTGCGCCTGCTGCCCCAGCAGAATGGCACGCTAAATGCGTATTGCAAGCTCTATACACTCGATGATCCGCGCTTTTCCTACCGCAAACGCGCCTTGCCCGCCTCCATGCATCCGGCCACTGCCGCCTGTGTGGCGCGCTATGCCGCGGTTTTTTTAGGACAGAAGAAGAACGCGAACGTGCTCGATCCTTTCTGCGGCAGCGGCACACTGCTCATTGAGTGGGGAAAACAGTATCCCGAGAGCGCATTGACGGGCATCGACATCGCCTACAGCGCGCTTGATATCGCCAAGGAAAACATGCGGCTGGCAAACGTCCGCGCCGGGCTTGTGCACAAGGACTGCACCGCGTTTGTGCCCCGCGCGCCGTTTGACCTTATCCTCAGCAACCTGCCTTTTGGCAACCGTGTAGGCACGCACCAGGACAATGAACGCCTGTATCAAAAGTTGTGCGCCATGCTGCCCGAATGGCTCGCGCCCGGCGGCATCGCCGTGCTCTACACCATGGAATATACTTTGCTGCACCGGTGCATTCATGCGCAAAAAAACCTCCGCCGCATCGGTGAAACGCGCACCGCCGCCGGAGGCTTGCTGCCTTGGGTGATTGTGGTTGGGAAGACTGAACAAGAAGAATGTTAAGATGTTTTTCAGGGGCTTTGCCCCTGAACCCCACCCAAGGGACTTGTCCCTTGGGAATCCCGTCTCTATACTGAGTGTTCAAGAGCTTACTACTCAGATAAATTAAAAGGGGCGTAACGCCCCTTTTGAATTCCTATCGAAATGGGTACATAGGGTCGTAACGACCCTATGTGGGAGTTTGAGGGCAGAGCCCTCAACGTTATTATTTACTCCTTCGTATTCCGCCGCACGCGGATAAACACATCAACCCCGTCGGGCGCGTCGGTCTGTTCCACTTCCACCTGCATGCCAAGGTCACTTAATTGCTTCACCGCTGCATGGATGGAGTTTAAGAACAACCGGTAATCCCGCATATACCGAAGGATCTTGGGACGGGGCGCAGCACCGTCCTTTTTTTCGTCAAACATCCGGTTGAGCGTCTTTTCCACCAGCTTTTCGGTATCCTTGACAGAAAGCGCCTTCGCCTTGACCTTTTCAATCACCTGCAGCTGTGCTTCGTCTTCCTTCAGCCGAAGCAACGCCCGCGCGTGCCGTTCGGTCATACGCGCCTCGGTCATGGCGTCCTTCACTTCCGGAGAAAGCCTGAGAACACGGAGCTTGTTCGCTACAGCGGACTGGCTCTTCCCAACACGTACTGCAAGCTCCTCCTGTGTCAGCCCATAGGAGGCGATTAGCTGCGCGTAACATTCCGCTTCTTCCAGATAGTGCAGGTTTTCGCGTTGGAGGTTTTCAATGAGCGCCACCATGGCGCTTTCCTGTTCCACCATGGCGTCCTCCACAATGCAGGGCACCTCAGTCATCCCGAGCAGCTTGCAGGCTCTTAGCCGCCGCTCTCCGGCAACCAGTTCATACCCGGTCAACGTTTTGCGGACCACCAACGGCTGGATTAAGCCCACCTGCTTGATGGAGTCTGCAAGTTCCGTGAGCGCCTCATCATCAAAGGTTTTGCGGGGCTGGTTGGGGTTGGGGCGTATTTCCTCGACCGGTAGGCGCATGAGCTTTTTGCCATCCGCACCCGGCAACGCTACGGAAACCGCCTGTCCTTTTTGCCCGGCGTCCTCGCTGCGCTTGTCCTTTAAAAAATCGAAAACGGCCATACTGCTCCCTCCTGATGCTTCTTTCGGTGCGGCGTATTGATTTCCTCCCCCGCTTACAAACAAAGTGCGTTTTCTCCTCTATTCGCGCGTATTCGCATGAAGGGAGACAGCGGGCAGGATAGCTCCATGTTTTTGGATGTGCTGTTTTTGACGGTTGTGTTCCCTATAGCGGTGTTCTTGCGGCCTCTCCTGCCTTCCGCGGATAAGCCTTAGGC